>MVQR01000300.1 GCA_002067815.1 Syntrophus sp. PtaB.Bin001
ATGAGATTGCCTGGTGTCCCGGTTGCGGCAATTTCCCTATTCGCGACGCCTTGGAAGAAGCCCTGGCTGAACTGGACCTTTCTCCACAGGAGGTTGTTCTGACTTCCGGAATAGGTCAGGCGGCGAAGATGCCCCAGTACTTGGCTGCTAATTATTTTAACGGACTTCATGGACGGGCTTTGCCGCCGGCAGTGGGAATCAAGCTGGCCAGGCCGGAGCTAACGGTTATCGCCGTATCCGGCGACGGCTGTAATTATGGAGAAGGGGGTAACCATTTTCTCCATACGCTGCGGAGAAATCTGGATATTACGATTTTGACCTGCAACAATCAGGTCTATGGTCTGACCAAAGGGCAGAGTTCCCCCACTACGGACCGTAACACGGCTAACATGCTTGATCCCCAGGGGAACGAAAACGAGCCGCTGAATCCAATAGCCCTGGCCTTGGTGGTGGGTGCTCCCTTTGTGGCAAGGGGTTTCGCCGGTGAAAAGGATCACCTGAAAGAACTCCTGAAAGAAGCCATCCGCTTCCGGGGGACGGCGGTTGTGGATATCCTGCAACCCTGCGTCTCATTCAACAAGGTCAATACCTATGCTTATTACCGGAAGCGGGTATATCGGCTTGAAGCTCCCGGGAAGGATCGTCGGGAGGCGCTGGAAATTGCCGGCATTTGGGGTGACCGCATTCCCATCGGGGTCATCTTTAGAGAGGAAGGCCGGCCTGTACGGGAGACTGTAGTCCCTATTTTCCGGAAGAGTGTGACGACGGAGATGATGGAGAAGTTGTTGCGGACATCTCATGGCGTTGTTTAAAGAAAGCAGAGATGGGCGTGGCGACGGCTTAATTCAGAAACAATGGCGGGTCTGATTGTGTGCTGTTTCAAATCCGGGGCATTGGATAAGAAAGATATTAAAAAAAGGGGAGGGTGAGATCGTTAACAAGGAGATTGACAAGTCCGGGCGCGGGCCATGGAAGGACGTGGACGAAGCGGACTGGCAGAACTGGCGGTGGCAATACAGAAACCGGATAAGAACGGAAAAGCGGCTTTCCGAACTACTAGGGGAAATGCCTGAAGACGTAAAGTTGTTACGGGCCGTGATTCGGACTTATCCCTTTTCCATTACGCCATATTATTTCTCTCTGATTAGAAATCAGGATTTCAATGATCCCGTCCGGCTACAGTGCGTTCCTGATTCCAGGGAGATTTCCTTTTCCCTGGGGGGAGTGGATGATCCGCTTGCGGAAAGCCGGGATATGCCTCTTCCCGGCCTGATCCACCGTTATGCCGACCGCTGTCTGGTTATGGTTACTCAGCGTTGTGCGATGTACTGCCGGCATTGTAATCGCAAACGTCTCTGGACGAAGGGAGCCGAGACCAGTTCCAGCCTGCAGTCCATGATCGATTATGTCGCCGCTTCCCCCGGGATTCGCGAGGTAATCGTTTCCGGAGGCGATCCACTTACAATGCCTGAGTCCGTTCTGGATAAGTTTTTGGGGGCGCTGCATGCGATTCCTCACGTCGAGGTCCTGCGCATCGGAAGCCGGATGCCGGTGGTTCTGCCCATGCGGATTACGCCGTCTCTGGTACGCATGCTTCGGAAGCACCGCCCTTTATGGTTCAACACGCAATTTAACTCCCCACGGGAGATTACACCGGAGTCGGCTGCGGCCTGTGAGCGTCTCGTTGATGCCGGCATTCCCGTTTCCAACCAATCGGTGCTGCTTCGGGGAGTTAACGACGATTATGAAACAATGCGTGAACTTCTCTACGGATTGCAGCGAATTTCCGTGCGGCCGTACTATCTATTTCATTGCGACCCCGTTCGAGGCGCCGATCATTTCCGGGTAGACCTCTGGAAGGGGATGGAAATGATGGAGCGGATTTCCCGGCAGACATCTGGCCTTTGTGTGCCTCGTTATGTCTTAGATGTTCCCGGCGGCAAAGGTAAAATGCCGCTCCAGACCTTCTCCCTTTTGAACGAGTCTTTTCTGGTATAATAACAACATTATTTTGACAAGGCGCAGGAAATGAATTAAGAAACGGCACGTCGCAAAGCCGGTTGCCGGCTCAGGGCGACACTTTTTAAGAAACGAAAATCTTGAGGAGAGAGATCCTATGTACACTGCCAGTGATTTAAGAAAAAATCTGCGGATCAAGCTGGAAGGAGATCCTTACATCATTACGGAGTTCAACTTCGTAAAACCCGGCAAAGGACAGGCCTTGTATCGCTGTAAACTGAAAAACATGATTACGGGCAGTCAGTTCGAACGCACCTTCCGATCTGTGGATAACTTTGAGCCGGCCGATCTTCAGGAGAAGAAAATGCAGTACCTCTATGAAGAGGAAGGCAAGTATTATTTCATGGATAACGAGTCCTACGAGCAGATCTTCCTTTCCGCCGATCAAGTTGGGGATGCCGCCCATTTCCTGATCGACAATCTTGAAGTGGAAATCCTCCTTTTTGAAGACAAGCCACTCGGAATCAGTCTGCCTAATTTTGTTGACCTGGTGGTAACCCGTGCCGATCCCTGGGCCAAAGGTGATTCGGTTTCCGGGAACAGCAAACCCGTTGTTCTCCAGACCGGTTATCAGATCCAGGTTCCTCCTTTCATTGAAGAAGGGGAAAAAATCCGCGTGGATACCCGGACAGGAGAATATCTCACCCGGGTAAAAGGGTAGTCCCGCCGATATATTTAATCTTTCTCGGTCATGAGTCGAACAGACACCTCCAAAGACTTGTCCTTTCCTGATAACCAACAGGCGGACGAAGGCTGGATTCTGGCTAAAAAACAGACTGCTTTACGGATAAGGTCGGAAATTCTCTTCCGAATCCGGGAGTTTTTCCGGACGCGGGGTTATCTGGAAGTGGAAACGCCGGTCTTGATCCCGGCACCCGCGCCCGAACCCCATATTGAAGCAGTTGCCTGCGGTTCCCAATATCTGCAGACTTCGCCGGAATTGTGCATGAAAAGGCTTCTCGCCGCAGGATATCCTAAATTGTTTCAGATTTGCCGGTGTTTTCGCGAAGCAGAGCGTGGAGACCGGCATCTGCCGGAATTTGCCATGCTCGAGTGGTATGTTGCGGGGGAGAATTACCTTTTCCTCATGGAGGAATGTGAAGCCCTCTTTTATTTCCTGGCCGACACCCTTTACCGGAAAGGGGAGATAGTGTTTCAGGGAAATCCCATCAACCTGTTCCCTCCGTGGGAGAGGTTATCCGTTGATGAAGCCTTCTCGCGCTATGGGGGAATATCCGCCCGGCAGGCGCTGGATGAAGACTGTTTCGACGAGGTCCTTGTTACGAAAATAGAACCCATGCTGGGTGTCGGGCGTCCGACTTTTTTGTTCGATTATCCGGCCGAACTGGCGGCCCTGGCACGGACAAAAGAGGGAAATCCCGCTCTTGCCGAACGGTTCGAGTTGTATGTTGCGGGAATCGAACTGGCCAATGCCTTCTCTGAGCTGATCGATCCGGACGAACAAGCGCATCGCTTCAAAGAAGCGCAGCGGCAGCGAAGCGCACTGGGTGGCAAGCCGTACCCCTGGCCGGATCGTTTTTTGCGGGCCCTTTCCGAAATGCCGCCTTCGGCAGGCATT
>MVQR01000301.1 GCA_002067815.1 Syntrophus sp. PtaB.Bin001
TTTTAGTCTTCTTTGCCAATTCTTTTCCTTTAAAGTCACTTTGGCTTCATAATTGCGTTATATATCCCTGAAAAAAGGATTTGTGCGTCGAGGGTTGGAAAATTCACCCCCTTTATTTTCATGTAGAAGGAGGGGAATTTTTATCCAGAAGGAATTTTTAACGAATACCTCAAGACGCAACGACGCAAGTATTCAAATACATTTCCGATTTCAAAGCCACAAATCTCGGATAAAGGCTGAATAAAAATGTTCAATACAAAAATGTCTTGGAAAGAGCTCTTGGATATTCTAAGATTATGTTACAAAAATGTTCCAAGGTGTTTTTGATAGATTCTAATGAAGGTGGTTAGGAATTGAGCACGCATAATTATGAAGAACTGGCGGCACTGCATGCCATCGCAAAAATTCTTGCCCAGCCGGGAGAACTGCGGGACCAACTGGAGCAGGTGCTTCAGGAAATGAACCAGCGAGTCGGGATGCAGCGGGGAATGATTTCTCTGCTGGATCGCGAAAGTGGTGAAGTCTGGCTGGATGTAGCCCACGGGGTCGATATCCAAGGAATGGAAGTTTCCTATGCTCTGGGAGAGGGAATTACCGGTAAAGTCGCACAAACCGGCCGTCCAATGGCTGTAGCCAATCTCGGGCAGGAAGCCCACTTTCTCGACAGGACCGGGGCACGACGCTTTCTCAACCGTTCCGAACTGTCTTTTCTCTGTGTACCGATCATCTACGACGAGCGTGTCGTGGGGGTCCTTTCAGCCGACAAGGCCGCCCGCCAGGTGGAAGATCTCGACCGGGAGCTGGCCATGCTTTCCTCTATCGCCGAGCTTATCGCCAAAAGCGTGCACAGCCGCGCCCTCGAAGAGGAAAACCGACGGCTCCGCCATATGCTGGGCCGCACGACCGTGCCTAGTTCCGAGATTATCGGTCATTCGAAGGTCATGCAGGAAGTCTTCGGCCTGATCGCCCAGGTGGCTGATTCCAATACCAACGTTCTGATCAATGGGGAAACGGGTACAGGCAAGGAACTGGTCGCCCGCGCGATCCACAATCGCAGTCCCCGACGCAAGGGGCCGCTGATCCAGGTCAATTGCGCCGCCATGCCCGACACCCTGATCGAAAGCGAACTGTTCGGCCATGAGAAGGGCGCGTTCACGGGCGCGCTTCACCAACGCCGGGGACGCTTCGAGGAAGCCAACGGCGGCACAATCTTTCTCGATGAGGTCGGCGAACTATCCGCAGCAGCTCAGGCCAAGCTCCTCCGGGTCATTCAGGAGAAGAAGTTTCAACCGTTGGGAGCGTCCCGTGTGGTTTCAGTGGATGTCCGCATCATCGCCGCCACAAACCGCAATCTGGAACAGGATGTGGCGGCGGGTCATTTTCGTGCCGATCTATACTACCGTTTGAACGTCTTCCCCCTGTATCTGCCGCCTCTTCGGGAGAGGGGAAGTGACATCATCCTGCTGGCCGATCACTTTGTTTTGAAGTATAATAAAGAAATGGGAAAATCCATAAGACGCATTTCCAATGCCGTTTTGGAATCCTTCCTGAGCCACACCTGGCCGGGCAACGTCCGGGAACTGGAGAATTGCATCGAACGGGCGGTTCTTCTGGCAACGGGAAATTCCATTGAAACGATTCACCTGCCTCCCTCCCTGCAGATTCGAAACAGGGAAGGGGAAAGGAAGGAATCGGGCAAGCTCAACGCCATGGTTGAAGCCCAGGAAAGGGGGATGATTGTGGACGCCCTGAAGGAAAGCCGGGGAAATCAGAGCCAGGCAGCCCGGATACTCGGGACAACCAAACGCATCATCCAATACAAGATTCAGAAATTCGGAATCGACCCCCGGCGGTTCAACCCGAAGTATGCCGAAGCTTCTTCCAGCCGCGGTTAATTCCTGTAAATTAACAGAAATCCGAGGTGACCCCCAAGTTTGATACAATTTTGTTTCTTTACTGGAGAATTATACAAAATTGTTCTGTTTGATTTTGTTTTTCCACATCTTTAATAGTTCCCAGATGTCCTGCTCCCTTTCGCAAAGAGTGTTTCTGATTCCTAGGACCTTCGAATAGCTGGTTATTCCTCATGAAATTGTTTCGTATATAGGCGTCGGCTCCATGCATACTGACATGGCATGATTCTGGCTCTGTTTATACATAATGTTATTATTTTATGAACCCCTTAATATAAAAATTTATCTCTTTGGGGTTCGGAAAGGAAGGTTCCCATGTGCCGATTGTTTGCGATGACAAGCAATGATCCGCTGTCGCCCATGGCGGCGCTATGCGCTCTGGATGTAATGAAGGAAGGGCATGACGGCTCCGGTGTGGGACTCTTTCTTACCGATCTGGGCGGGGAATTCGAGCAATTCAAGGGAAGGCCCATTCTCTCGGGAATTTTTACCCAGAGCGGAATCAAAGCCTTGGATCACTACATGATGGAAATGGATTTTCTGCTGAAATACAAGTTGTCCGTACGCCCCAAAAAGTCGCGCCCGCCGGGAACGCCTGAGAGGGATCACTACATGATCCGGGTGTACGACTATCCGCCGGAATGGGAAGAACTGGGAAAAGACGAAATTCGCCGGCGCCTTCTGCAGACACGTCTTCGCCTGAGAAATCTGGGAGAGGCGGACGGCTCAATGCTGATCTTCAGTTTCTGGCCCGATGTAATCATGATCAAAGAGGTTGGCGATCCCCTGGCCGTCGGGGAGTATCTGGGCCTTGACCAGCCCAATCTGCAGGCCAGGATAATCATGGCTCAGGGACGACAGAACACCAATTATTCGATTGATATCTATGCCTGCCATCCCTTTTTCATCCAGGGAATAGCCACGATGACCAACGGCGAAAACACCGCCTTTGTTCCGAATCGGGAATTCCTCCTGTCCCGCGGCGATCCGGGGTATATCGGTTATCGATCGGATTCGGAGGTATTCACCCATACGCTTCATTATACACTTAATCATCTCGGACTCGGCCTGGAGGCATACAAACACATCATTACCCCGCTCAAGGACGAGGAATTAGCCACACATCCCGACGGCTCTTTCTTGCGGCTGCTCAAGCAGAGCTGCCGTCCCCTGATTGTAGACGGCCCGAACTGCATTATGGGATGCCTGCCTGACAAAACCGTTTTTATGGTGCAGGACAGCAAAAAACTGCGCCCCGGAATAGTCGGGGGACGTCCGGGATTGTATGCCTTTTCCTCGGAAATGTGCGGTCTTGACGAAGCGATCCCTGGACGGGACAAGGACCTCGACTTTCAGCCCATGGGACATGATACCGTTTTTGTGGCACCGGACCGGCAGGAGGTAAAGAAATGGAATCAATGGGAAAGCTTACCCCTTCAACATTAAGTGCAAAAGATCTGCCCTGGCTGGTGCTCTGGGATAAGGAGAAGTGCGCCTTATGTGGACGCTGCACGGCGGTATGTCCCGTTCAGGCTATCGAACCCGCCGTCTTCCGGAAGCGGGTCGTTTCGGTACAGCCCGGACTTTTGGAAAAACCGGGACAATCATATGCCATCTATCACGGAATTCGGCAAAAGACTGATCCCGCCCATTTCTGCGTCGG
>MVQR01000302.1 GCA_002067815.1 Syntrophus sp. PtaB.Bin001
GTCACGCGCCCCTGAAAGGGCCTCGTCTATAGATGCGACAACTTTACCCTCGTCGATGAATGTTGCCGCCACTGCGGCCGGGTCCAGATCTTCCTGGATAAATATTTTTTCGGCCAAAGGCTCCAGCCCCTTTTCCCGGGCAATGGTCGCCCGTGTTCTTCGTTTCGGCCGAAAGGGAAGATAGATGTCTTCAAGGATTGCCAGTGTCTCTGCAGTCGTGATCTTTTCCTGCAGCTCATCGTTCAGAAGATTTCTTTCCGTCAGGGACTTGATGATGGCCTCACGGCGATTTTCAAGCTCTTCCAGCTTTACCAGACGGTCTCTAATTGCGGTGATTGCCACTTCATCCAGAGAACCGGTGACTTCTTTACGATAGCGGGCGATGAAGGGCACTGTCGCCGCTTCTTCAAGCAGTCGGGCAGTCGCCTGGACCTGCGCGGGCGTTATGTTGAGCTCGTGGGCAATTTTTTCATATCGCAATTCGATCATGGGTATTCTTTATCGTAGGGTATGATTAAAATGCGCTTTTCATCACCTATCTGAATGTTTTCATGGTGAGGTTTTTAAAATTTTTCGGCAAGAGATCAGATCCCTAAATTGGAGAGGGCGGTACAGATTCTGTTGACAACTCCGACCAGTGTCGGATGAGAGGTTTCGAATCCTTCAACGGACGCGGCCAGACCTTCAAGAGACAACTTCATGAGTTCCGGATTTTTTTCCTTCCTGGTGGCTTCACGTGCGGACAATTCAGTAAATCCCGTGATGCTTTCCGCATGTTCACTATGAGTATTAGAAAGTTCGATAATCTCTGCTTTTAATGTCGACAGGAGATTGATCAGCTCGGCTTTATTTTCCTCCGTTAGAGATTCGGCCTTTTTTAATCTTTCTTCAATCTTTTCAATGGTATTTTGTATCATTTCATCACCCGCTCACTTTCATAAAAGTCATCAAGACCGTCTTCCATCATATTGCTGGCCAAACTTAGAAAAACGCACAGTGATTCTGACAAATTTTTCACAATTTGGCTATGCATTACTTCTTTTTAAATGGGCTTTGACTTCATCTACAAACAATAATGATGATGAGTTAAATATTTGGATGATTTGCGTTTGAAATATTGATTTAAAGAGAGTGTGTTGAGTGCTTAAAAAATCACAGACCTTCAACAATTGCTCTCCTTTTTTTCTCGTATTCTTCATCAGTTAGTAGACCTTCATCCTTAAGTTTTTTTAACTCCCTTAATTTTTGGGCGTGTTCCGAAAGATCGGATCTATTTGACAGTATTTCTGGATTAGGTAAAGATGGAAGATTATTTTTTGTTATTCCGGCAGAACCTGAAGTATTAGCTTTTTTAACTTCAGTCCATCCCGTATCAGATGTTTCATTCAGTGTTATATGTTTTAAATCATATGAACAGGCAACAAAAGTTACGCATAAAGTGGTGATTAAAAAATAACTTATTTTCTTAATCATTCTATAATTGTCCTCTCAATAAGTTAAGAATTACTTGCCAACAATAAGTTTATCTCTTTAACAATTTCAGGGATAGTTTTTTGTACAACGTTTATTATTCTTGTTTCGTGCATACTATCTAGCCAAACTATTGTAGTCAATTTATCATAAGTAACAAATTTTCTTATGAAATATGAATCTTTATTAGGCGAATCTAATTTAACTTCAATTTTCAATATTCCTATAACATCACAACTCCAAAATCCTACCCATGGTTCAACAAAGATTTGCCTTACATCTAAGGTAATTTTTATAGCATTATTGTTCTGACTATTTACTACATCGAGGCCAGCGCTCTTAAGTTCTTTGTCAAAAGCTTTTTTCAACCAATCCTCAACATTCTCAGCCATATAAATTCGGGCAGTTTCAAAACCATATCCGTTTTTCTTTACACCGACGGCTTTGGGGTCATTTTGAAATACTGGTTGGTAATCAACTTTTGTAAACACAGAATATTTTTCGGAACCTTCGATCTTATGCAAAGTAGGTTGATATGGGGTTTGAATTGTATGATTGTTTAAAGCACAACTTGATAAAAATATGATCATTGCAACGAGAAAAAGAAAACTCTTCTTATTCATAATTTTATACCCCCTCAGGTATATTTATAACATGTTACTTAAAATTTGTTTTAACATTATAGCATCAAATCAGTGGTCAAAAGTTCTTTATCAGGACAACTTGTCTTAATAGAAATTTAGTTCATGATTATGGGGCAATATAAGACGAACCATCTTTCGAGTCAATACAACAACGATTACCGAGTATCATTTCAAATGGTGCAGAGGTGTGCTAATAGGAAAAATCAACGTTTCAGGAAGAAGCTCTGAAGGATAATGAATTCGGGAAGTCAGTTGTCGCAATTTTCATCTTGCAGCTATCTCACGCCACAGTTTAATTTTTTATTGACAGTACAAGATCTGTCCGCTTTATACTCCTGCATGAACGAGGAAATCCTCATCAATCAGGGCATTCCCCGTGCCATGGCCTAAACATTGTTCTTCCCCTGCAGCACAGGAAAGAAAATTTATTAATCCAACAAAACCGAGGTATGCAATGAACGATATATACAAGACGGCTCGTGAACTGATGGACGGATTCTGCCGGGTTTGCCCGGTTTGCAACGGCAAGGCCTGCGCCGGTGAGGTGCCGGGCATGGGAGGATTGGGCACCGGCAGCGCCTTTACGGCCAATGTGGAAGCACTGGCCAGGGTCACTTTCAACATGCGCCTGCTCCATGACGTCACCGAACCGGACACCCGGACCCGCATCCTGGGGCTTGATCTGTCAATGCCCGTGCTGGCTGCGCCAATCGGCGGGGTGTCCTTCAACATGGGCGGCAGGCGGACGGAAGAGGAATTCATCTCCGCCGTTATCGACGGCTGCGCCCGGGCCGGAATCATCGGCTGCATCGGCGACGGCGTGCCCGATTTCATCCATCAGACCGGATATGCGGCCGTCTCCAAGGCCGGCGGGCACGGCATCCCTTTCATCAAGCCCTGGGATGACGCCGAACTGCAGGACAAGCTGGCCAAGGCCAGAGACTGCGGCGCCGCCATACTCGGCATGGATATCGACGCCGCCGGGCTCATCACCCTGCGCAAGATGGGACGACCTGTTTCGCCCAAGCCCCTGGAAAAACTCCGGGAAATTATCGCCGGCAGCGGCCGGAAATTCATCGTCAAGGGCATCATGACTCCCGAAGACGCTCTTTTGGCCCTGGAGGCCGGAGCCGACGCCATCGTGGTTTCCAATCACGGCGGCCGTGTCCTCGATTCCACTCCGGGGACGGCCGAGGTCCTGCCGGGCATAGCCAAGGCCATTGATCGGCGGATCGTCGTACTGGTGGACGGCGGTATCCGCAGCGGAGGCGATATTCTCAAGATGCTCGCCCTGGGCGCCGATGCGGTCATGATCGGACGGCCTTTCAGCATAGCCGCAATCGGCGGCCTGACCGAGGGCGTGGTATCGCTGGCCGAACGCTTGCACACTGAACTGTGCCAGGCCATGGTCATGACGGGAACGGTGAGCACCTGCCAGGTGCAGGACAAAATCCTTTATTCC
>MVQR01000303.1 GCA_002067815.1 Syntrophus sp. PtaB.Bin001
ACCGTCTGCACTTTCAGGTAAGCGTCGACGGCCTGGAATTAAGCCATGATGCGTTAAGGGGACCGCACGCTTTCCGGCGATTGAAAGAAAATCTCGGGATCCTCAGGGAACTCGGTTTTCCGGCAACTCTTTCCATGACCGTAACCCGCCGCAATGTCCATGAGATGGCGGGGATTGTCGATTTTGCCGCCGCTCACCAGGTTTCCAATGTCCATTTTCTCTGGCTTTTCAAAAAAGGCCATGCGGACGAGTCTCTTTTTGTCGATCCGGACTCTATTTTCTCTTCCTTGAAAGCCGCTCAGGACCGAGCGGAAGAGGCAGGAGTGAAAATCGACAACATAGAAATCCTGCGCACTCAGGTCTTTTCCTGTCCGGGAACGCGCTATGACCTAGGTAATGCGGGTTGGCAGTCCTTGGCCATCGGGCCGGACGGCTATATCTATCCGACCCCGGCGCTTGTCTATACGGAGGACATGCGCTGCGGCTCCATTCGCGACGGACTTAGACAAGTATGGGAAAACAGCCCCGTGCTTAGCGCCGTCCGCAACGCTTCATTGGATTCCAGCGATAATTATCGGGAAAACCCATTCCGTTACATGACCGGCGGCGGCGACATCGATCACAGCTATCTTCATTCCGGACAGATAGTCGCCGATGATCCATATGCGGAGCTTTACACGAAGATCGCCAAATGGCTCATCGTGCGGGAGGCCCGGCGGTACATCACCGACGGCTATCCGGCAATCCGGCTGAAAATGGGAGAAAAACTGGGCGAATGTCCTATCGAAGGCAGTGCGGTTTTTTTCACCCATTCCAATTGCGTTCTTTCGCTGCCGGGGCACGACATCCATACGCAGGTCAATCGCTTCTATGCCGGAGTGGCTGAAGGCACTAGGGAAGACATTCTCAATCCGATCTGTTACGATGAACAACTTATTGCACACATTCCGAAAGAAATGCGGTATCGCAGCTACGGTTGCGGCTCTCCGGTGCTGGAAGCCGGTATTCGGCAAGGAGAAACCGTAGTCGATCTAGGAAGCGGCACAGGCATCGAATGTTTTATCGCGGGCAAACTGACCGGTCCTCAGGGGCGAGTCATCGGCATCGACATGGGCGCCGCCATGCTTGCCGTTGCGGAAAGAACAAAGGCCCATGTAGTGCACAGTCTTTCCTACGATAACATTTCCTTTAAAAAGGCTTTTCTGGAAAACCTCCCTTTGGATGACGGGTCTGTCGACCTGGTGATATCCAACTGCGTGTTGAATCTTTCACCGGACAAACGGCAGGTATTTCAGGAAATATTTCGGGTATTGAAACCCGGCGGCCGTCTCGTCATTTCCGATATCACCTATGATCAGGACATTCCGCTTGAAATTCAATACAATGAAACACTGCGTGGGGAATGCATCGGCGGTGCGTTGCGGTACCATGATCTCTTCGGACTGCTGAATGATCTCGGGTTTTCAGAATGCAGGATCGTTTCGGGATATCCTTACCGAACAGTGAGAGGATACGATTTTTATTCCATCACCTATCAGGCGGTCAAGCCGTCCGAGAATGAACGGCCGGTTTTTTACGACTTTCCCGATTTCGACTCAGTCATGGCCGAGGTCAAAAGGGAACCGACCTGTGCCTGCTTTTTATCACCGGAAAAACAGCCGCAGAAAAAGGAACCGATGTCGGAGCATGAGCCGCACAGATCCGGCTGCATGGTCTGCGGTGCGGAACTTATCTATTCCGGCACAAACCGCGACAGCTTATGCCATTACTGCGGACTAACACTACCGGCCAATGTTAGCTGCGCAAATGGCCATTTCGTCTGCGATTCGTGTCACAGTGCCGATGCCGTGGAGATTATCAAACTAGTCTGCCTGAACAGCAGGGAAGCTGATGCCGTCGCACTCATGCAGACCATCCGGTCTCACCCCCGGTTCCGGATAAACGGTCCCGAACATCATTCACTTGTTCCCGCAGTCATCCTGACAGCGCTGAGAAACATCGGCAATGACATTACTGATGAACAGATCATCACCGCCGTCCAGAGGGGACAGACAGTCGCCGGCGGGGCTTGTGCGTTCCTTGGCGCATGCGGGGCGGCAATCGGCGCCGGAATCGCCATTTCCGTTCTGACCGGGGCAAACCCCTATGATGGAGAAAAAAGGCAATTCGTTCAACAGGCCACTCAAAAGGTACTGGAAGAAATCTCATCTTATAATGCGCCTCGTTGCTGCCAAAGGGATTCATGGTTGGCACTTCAAGCGGCATCCGTCATACTGAAGGAAAAGCTGGGGAAATTAATGATTGCAAGCCGATCGCTTGTCTGCAAGCAGTTTACAAAAAATAAAGAATGTATCCTGAATCGATGTCCTTTATGGCCGCGTGAGAAGTGAGGGAACAGCGAAGTGTTTGAGAAAGCAATATCTTATAAAAATATTGAAAGGAGAAAGAACTATGGCTTACGTGATTACGGATGAATGTGTATCATGTGGTTCCTGTCAAGAGGTTTGTCCGGTAGGAGCTATCAGCGAAGGGGATGAAAAGTATGTGATCGATCCCGATGTTTGCACCGATTGTGGAACGTGTGCTGAACAATGCCCGGTCGAAGCGATTGTCCCCGGCGAAGGTAAATAGTTGATACGGTTTGCATTCCGGAAGCGCCCTTCAGCGGACTTGTCTGAAGATCCGGCAAATTGCCGGATCTTCAGATTTTACCGGATTGTTATTATCAGACTTTATTTTAGGAGTATTTTCTTATGAAACCCGCTGTTGTCATCATAGACATGGTTAAGGATACACTGGATGTTCCTGATCCTTTGCCCATAGCCGCTTTTGCTCAGGCCATTGTGCCCGCAATCAATCGTCTCACTGAAGAGGCGAGGAAACGAGAGATTCCCGTTATTTTTTCCACGGACAGTTTTCTGGATGAGGATTTCATTTTTAAGGGAAAGATGAAGGAACACAGCATCCGCGGCACCGAAGGCGCCGAAATAACCGATCGCCTGGTTCGGGTTCCCACGGACATCTGGCTGCCCAAACGCCGCTTCAGTGCTTTTTTCAAGACCGATCTGGATCAGACGCTGCGCCTTTACGGTGTGGATACGCTGGCAGTAACGGGGATCGCCACTCACTGGTGCGTGTTGACCACCGTTATGGATGCGCTCTCCCACGATTTTTCCGCCTTCTTTATCGAAGACTGCTGCGCCTCCCATAAACCGGAGGTCCACGAGAATACCCTGAACTGCTACCGGAACAATCCTCTTCACCCGCTGCTGCAGGTCATGACGGCGGACGAGTTTCTGCAGCAGCTGAATTGATTTGCGGGAAAGACTAAAAAAGGTTTCCTTCAAACAGTCCATACAGTCGCCCCCCCTGTATCCCTTACAGGGGTGTTTTTGATCCTTGATTCTGAGTATTAGACAATGGCTTCCAAATCTTTCTAAACCAGCCGTTTTCCAGCGCCTGCTCCCGGAGTAACTCCGTAAATCTCATCTATTTTCAAAATGACGATGCCTTTCGATTTCAGCGGAAAACCTGCGGCATTGCCAAGCTCTTCAATCCATTT
>MVQR01000304.1 GCA_002067815.1 Syntrophus sp. PtaB.Bin001
GGGATTTCCACAACACCCTGCCATGCGTGGCCACATGCGTCGCATATGCAAAGCCCTTGCTACCAATGCGTATCGGATGAGAACCCGCCAGCCGTCCTGATCGTCTGGCGAAGCTCGTGGTATAGGTCTATGTCGTCCCGGTTAAAATCGCACGCGGCCATGCACTCTTCCATCCACAACAGTAGCTTTTGGGCGACCTTGAGGAGCGGTGGAGCCGCGCAGATCAGACGTGCGTTGGATTCCATAACTGCAAGCTCACTACTGCGGTAATATGGTGAATCTGGAGAAAGGCAAGATTGTGTGCTCGGTGCCCCTCTCATGGACGTTGCAGCGATTGCACCGAAATCATGTGACTCAATAATGAGCCGTCCTCCGCCATTCGTAGCACCAACTACAGACTGCCACGGTCCGGGCGTCGCGTCACAGACCAGCATTGTGGGATCTGTTTTGATCATAAAGCACCTCCTTGGGGTTGAATAAGTCTTTACGTGGTTTGGCTTGCTGCTCATGTAGCCAGTCAAGCATTGCAAAAACATTGCGCTTACTTACGTGCTGGATTGCCCCGGTGTAAACGCCCCATCCTTTCGGGTACAAGCGAAGCGCAAAACCGGTCTTTTCATGTGGGCCTTTGAGGCAGTCAATCGGGTAGTCGGCATAGTCGTAGATGTTTGTTATCCGCCAATGGAAATACGGAAGCTTCGGCTTTGATGAACGAATCCGGCTTTTTGCGACCCGGCAAGGGATCTGCTCGATAAGCGAGTTAACCTCGGCGTCGGGCATGACATCAAAAAGGGAAAGTTGGAGGTATTGGATCATCGGAAAATCCTCTCCCACTCCTCGCGCTGCCATTTCTCCCATTTCGCAAACCAAATAGCGTTTGCCATCTGGCTATACTCAGCCTCGGCCTTGGAAAACAGATCAGCAACCGGGCCATCGGACGGACGGCCCGCCTTGACAAACGCTTCTCCGCATCGGGCATACTCAGCGGCCACGTCAGTTGCCCTTAACCATACCTTTGGTGGGATAGGATTCCCCCCGCGGATCACCTCAAACATAAAAGCCTCCTTTCTCCGCGACGCCTTTTGTCGCGGGCGCGACACCTGCTGTCGCATTATCATTCAGGCTTCTTCCAAGAACGAAAGCAAGTCCGATGACGCCGTTTGGAGAAGATTCTCCCCCTGTTAAAAACTTCATGCCCATAGGTGACAACCCGCGCCAATCTTGAGCTCGTGGACCAAATCGGCCTTCTCTTGCCCTTCTGATCTAAGGCCAAGACCACACCAATACTTACCGGAGGACCTCACGAGTGCCGGACAGCGACCGCTATAAGTGCTTGTCATGCCGTGTTTTTCCGCCATTCCGCATGGCGATCCAATGCAACACTTCCCGCAGTTTTCACATGCTTTCATCGGTCATGCTCTCCGGCTGTTAAATTCGTTCTGCCGTTTTCTGGCTCCCCTTTCTATGGAAGTAATCCGGTATGGCCCAGTATTATAATTGGTGTCGACGATATCGCCCACTTCAAGACGCGGCATTATTTTTCTCCTGGCAATGTCGGTGCTTTTCGATAAAGTATTGTATCCATTTCAGGAAAGCGGTTAGTGGCATGGGAACCGGCGCTCGCTCGTAAGTGCCACAGTGCTTGCATAGTCCGCCTTCGTCTTTCATAACTATCCAATCGGTCTTTGTTCTCTTTGCCATGCCTAACCCCACACCGGATTCTTGCCCGGTTCAAACCGGAGAATGTTGTCGGCCATCGACCGGCATTCAGGCTTGTGGCTGATGAACGGTATCGTCGTAAATCCCCCGGTTTTCATGAAAGCCTGATACATGGCGATGAAGTTCACGGAATTGTCAGGATCTAAGGGACCGTCGATTTCATCAAATAGAGCGGTTTCGAAATTCCGGCCGGATTTCTCTTTGCTGAGTAGAGTCATTGCCAGGCGCAGGGCCATAAGTATCCAGATCTTTTGGCCGCCGCTAAGGTTATCCAATAGAACTTCGCTTCCATCATCCATGATCACCACGATATCGAGGACCTCTTTCCCTTCATCATCCTGGGTGCGAAGGCGGACCGTAAACAAAGGCC
Organism: Syntrophus sp. PtaB.Bin001; assembly: GCA_002067815.1. Lineage (GTDB taxonomy): Bacteria > Desulfobacterota > Syntrophia > Syntrophales > Syntrophaceae > Syntrophus. The sequence continues at coordinate 2,090 of MVQR01000304.1, forward strand.
CGAACGCCTGGGAGAGAAGATCATTTGCATAGCCGGTAATCAAAGGAGCGGCTCCATCAATCTCAAGGGCTTGCAATCCGTTTTTCGAGCAGGCGTTTCTCAGATAGGCCCACTCGGAGATTTCCCTGGTGAGGCGTTCTTTTTCTGCCTGTACGGTTGCCAGTTCCTTTTCAGCATCTTCGATCCGGGAAAGTTCCCCCTGGATCTTTGCTGATTTCTCTCTCGTTTCCTGAATTTCCTTGTCAATTACAGGGATTAAATCAGTTTCAATGGCGTTCATTTCCTTCTGATATCCGGAGAGCTTAACGTCGGCATCCTGATCGATCTTTTCATCAATCCCGGTAATGGCCTCCTGATGCTCAGAGATAAGTCTTTTTGCTTCCAGCTCTCTGACTTCGAACGCTTTGCGGGCATCAATCCCCTTTTGGGTTATTTCATCCAGGCGCTTAACAACATCCTCGGAGCGCTGTTCTGCAACCTGGATTTCCGACAGCCTGGCGGAGAGGGCTTTTTGTTGGTTGAGTTCCGACTTAGCGTCGGAAAGGTTTTTGCGGCGTATATCAATACTGACACTGCGGGTGGTCGATAGCAGCTTTTCGGCTTTGATTTTGCTCTCGGCTTCGGCAATCTTTAGCTCGATCTTCCCTTTTTCCTCTTCAATGAACGCTATCCGTTCAATTTCCCTGTTGGTCAGGTCCTTGAAGTGTTCGTTTAAGCCGTCCAACTTTTCCCTTGCGGCGGCTATGTTTTCAGCCTGCCTTACCTTCAACGAAGCAAGCGTTTTCTTCAGCACCGGCAACCTCTCTGCGGCTGTCAGGGCGTTGGTGATAAATGCACAGGTTTTGCTCTGGCAGGAGGGGTCTTTCAGATCGAGAATCGATGCTTTTTCTTCCAGATTATTTATGTCGGATTCGAGGCGGATGATATGGGCGTCCGTTTCAATGGCCTTGATAAACTGCTCTGTTTCGCGGATCGCGGCATCCTGTTCACGGATAGCTTCTTTATATTGACGCAACACCAAATCATCACTAAGGGCATGAACACTTCCTTCCAGGTCCCGGATCGCGTTCTCCATGTCATGGATTAATTCCTGATGCCCGGCGCCCTGTTCTGTTAATTTGTCAATCTCGATGGTTAATCCTTCGATGGTTGCCGTGAGTTCCTTTTCTTTCGCGGCGGCCCCCTCGATAGCGTCACGGTCTGCCAGGATTGCATTCAGGCGCACCAATTCCTGGTTGGTCTCTTGGTAATCACTGCGAAGTGACGTCAATTCATCGTTGTTTTTTAGCCTATCACTATCAAGATCCTTTTGAATCCGCTCCAAGGCATTAACAAGGTCCTGTTTGCGCTGCACATTGACAGCATTCTGTGCGGCGATTTCCTTTAATTCATCAATGCGCTTACTGAAGGCTGCGGCGCGTTGT
>MVQR01000305.1 GCA_002067815.1 Syntrophus sp. PtaB.Bin001
CCGGGAGAACCCGATGAACGTTAGTCTGGAATACCTGAGACACTGCTCGAATCAGACCGGCTATCGGATCGAACCTCTGGAAAAGGTCGTGCGTCTCGGGGAAATGGCGGCAGATATCAAGCGTCACCCGCTTCTAGGGACGGTGCTTGCTCTAAAAGGCGGCACAGCCTTCAACCTCTGTTTCGGCCCGCCCAAACGGCTCTCCGTAGATCTTGATTACAATTACATAGGGCATCTCGACCGAGCGGACATGCTGGAAGCCCGGCCGGTTGTGGAGCAGGCCGTTGTCGACCTGGCCCGGCGCCAAGGTTATCGTGTGCAGCAGTCGGCCGACGCATTCGCTGGACGGAAGTTTTATCTCCTCTACCGATCTGCCCTCGGACCGAAGGATCGGATCGAGGTAGATCTGAATTTTCTCTTCCGGATGCCTGTCGCCGGGACTGAGAGGCGCGAACTCTGGCAGCCCGATGAATTGGATCGACCCCTTGTCCAAGTCGTCAGCCTGGAGGAGATTCTCATCGGCAAGTTCCTGGCCCTACTCGATCGCAGTGCTGTAAGGGATGCCTGGGATGTCGCCTATCCTCCGCTGGCATCGACAGAGGTGTTCAAATCGATCCGGTTTCGGCGATGGTTCATCGCCCTTTCCTCCATTCTTGAACACCCGCTTATGACCTATACCAGAGACCGTCTTGAGGCAGCATGACCGATCAGGCTATTGAAGAACGGCTTGCTCCCCTTCTGACTGGTGTCACGGCTGTCCGGGGGGAACTTATTGAACGCGCATGGGGAAACTTGGCCAAGTTTCTGACCTTGGATCCTGATGAGGAAGGGTTCATTGCCGCCGTTCAACAGGGGTCGTTGCGGCCTGAATTGCTCTTTTCACAGGATCCGGAGGAAGCTGGCCGTATCGCCGGGCATCCGGCTATTCTATGGAAAATTCAAAATGTGCGGAATTATCTGGTCCGGCCAAGCAGGCCGGGGAAAGGCGCTGGTTCGGACAAACAGCGCTAAATACGAGGGCTGATCATGGCATTAAATCCCGTCGTCTTTACCGAAAAAGTTGTCCGGAGTTTTCTCCGCTACCAGCTGACCGCCTATCCTTTCGCCGATGAGCACCTGCATGCACAGATGCGGCAACTGCTGTCGCTGGATGAAACACGCCAATCTCCCCTTTTAAAGGGTCCCTACATCAGCCTCTCCCGCCCCTTCCGGCAGGGAGCTGCAATCGAAGAGCTGGTGCGGGAGGGCATCTTTCACCCCCACATGCGGTACCGCATTCCCGCGGAGATTTCCCGGGTCTACGGACACCAGGAGGAGGCGATCCGGGCCATCCATGCCGGGCGGACGACTCTGGTCTCGACGGGAACCGGCTCCGGCAAAACCGAATGCTTTCTCTATCCCATTATCAGCAAATGTCTTTCCTTACGCGATGAAGGGGCGCCCGCGGGCATCAGCGCCGTAATCGTCTATCCCATGAATGCCCTGGCCGAAGACCAGCTCGGGCGTCTGCGTTCTCTTCTGGCCGGTACGGATATCTCCTTCGGCATGTATGTCGGAAAGACGCCGGAGCGGGAGGCTGAGGTAACAGGCGAACGCCTACCTCCAGGATCGTCTCTTGCCGATTACGAGGCAAAACTTGCAAAGTATCGGCGGGAAAAGCGCAGTGAAACGGTTCATCCCCCGGAGGAAATCTGTTCCCGGGAAAAAATGCGAACTCCCGGCCGTCAGCCGCGAATCCTTCTGACCAACGTGAAGCAGTTGGAGCTTCTGCTTACCCGCCAGCGGGATGTCGAATTGTTTGCCGATGCGAGGCTCGATTTCCTAGTTTTTGACGAAGCTCATACCTTTTCCGGCGCCCAAGGGGCTGAGACGGCCTGTCTCATCCGCAGACTCCGGACCTTCTGTGGACGGGAAGCCCAGGAATCCGTCTGCATTGCGACATCGGCAACCATTGCCGATCAGCGGAATCCCGATGCGGCATGTGATTTTGCGTCCCGTTTTTTTGGCGTGGAGAAGGAAACGGTCGTAACCGTCAGTGAAGCATACGAGCCGGAGGTATGGGATGACAAACGAATAATGCCCCCGCCACCGAAAAAAGATGCCGGACAACTTCTAGAGGACTGCGTGCAGGCCGTGGAAGACGAAAACGATGAAGGGGCTTCCGTCCGCGCTGCCTATCGCATTCTGGCCTCATCCGACCTCTCGCCCGGCAATTGGTCTGAAACCCTTTATGCGGCTCTGTCAAAAAACGAGATTGTTTTTCAACTTACTGAAGCTCTTGCATCGCCGCGCCCGCTTTACGAACTTCCGGTTGAGCTGGAGAAGAAAATCGGTCGTTCCATAACCGAAGCAGAGATTCTGGCCTGGCTTACCCTAGGTGCGGCGGCGCGAAAAGAAGGACGGCCACTTGTAAGACCAGTCGTACATGTCTTTATTCGAGGTATCAGCGGTGCCGTCGTGACCTTTCCCCAAGGCGAAGCGGGACCGAAGCTCTGGCTTGCCGCTGAGGATGAAATTGAAGCTGGAGGCAGTGAAACACGAAACGCCCACTTTCCCGTAACAACCTGCACCACCTGCGGGCAGCACTATTTTGTCTCCTTTTTAAAGGATTTCGAGTTTTCAGGCCGAAGGCCGGGCGGCGGTGAGCTCTCCGGTGATGGGTCCTTCTGGCAACCCTTGGAAGAAGCTCAAGGCGGAAACCGTGTAGTGCTGGTTGACCATATTGTCGGCGGCAGCGATGACGAAGATCTCGACGAACATGATCGTCTCGTCGCAATTTATTTCTGCCGTCGTTGCGGCACAGCCCATCCCGATACAGTGAACCGCTGCCGCCATTGCGGTGCAGTCGGAGAGCCTGTGCCTCTTTATGCCGTGCGGCAGAAAAGGGACAATCCGGGCATGCTTGCTAGCTGTCTTTCCTGCGGGTCCAATGGGCGACGCATCGGCAGCGACTACCGGGAACCGGCGCGACCTGTTCGTGCCACCAATGTGGCCGACGTGCATGTTCTGGCTCAGGACATGGTACATCATTCTGAACGGCCAAGGCTCCTTGTTTTCTGCGACAACCGGCAGGATGCCGCCTTCCAGGCAGGCTGGATGAAGGATCATGCCCGTCGTTTCCGTCTCCGTTCCCTCATGGCCGAAGGTCTCAAGAACGGTTCCGTTTCCATCGGCGATCTGGCCATGCACCTTGATGAGATTCTGGAAAGGGACGAGGCCCTTTCTCGCGCCCTTGTTCCCGAAGTCTGGCAGGTAGTCCGTCGAGAAGGCGGCGGGGGGCGACATGAACAGGAACGACGGAAGTTTCTCCGCATCCAGGTGCTCCGAGAAGTCACGTTGTCCTCTCGACAATCCATCGGTCTCGAACCGTGGGGACGGATGAAGATTGATTATGAGGGTCTTGACCCGGCATTGCCATGGATCCAGGAAAATGCCCATGCCCTTGGCATGCCTCCCGAGGATCTCCGGGACGGTGTCGCAGGCCTTCTCGATTATCTG
>MVQR01000306.1 GCA_002067815.1 Syntrophus sp. PtaB.Bin001
GTATGTCATCTTTGCTTCAACACAGATGACGCTTCGCTACACAAAGGAATCACGATACGCCGATCAGATCAATTCTGAGAACTGGTATGAGATTTTGCAGAGAGAAGGCGTCACCTTGTGGCATCCCTCCGCGGATGGCGACCCGGGCGGGTACCGGGCACTCATGGTTTTGCAGCTGGCTGAGCGCTACTACGGGATAGCAGGCTTCTATGAAAGGATGATGATGTCCCGCAGCAGGGAGATGAAGCGGTCTACGATGCAGGAGAGCAGATCGGGATATTCTTTCGGTTATGGGACACGCACGATCCAGGACGGTGCGCGTCTCATCCTTTTGCCGAATAAAATAAATCTGTCCAGCAGAGATATGGAGGATTACTACCGGCAGGCTTCTTTGACGATTCAAGGGAACAAACCTGGAGAGTCGATGATTTTACAGGGAGAACCAATCCTTTTCGGAGTGACGATTCCCAGGAACGCCGCCAATCAGGAGCTGGCTATTGAATGGCTGCATTTTCTGTTCAGCGATATCGGCATGAAAATCGTCGAAGAGGCGGGTCTCACAGCTGTAAAGCCTCTTTTATTCAGCGATCCGGACAAGATTCCTCCGATGCTTAGGAGTTATGTTAAGTAAAAGATGAAAACTTTCGCATCATTACATTTTTGATAAGGAATAAGTTATGAAAAAGATTGGCTTTCTATGTTTGTTTGTGATGGTTATCGCGATATGTTCTGTAGCTTCTGCTCCGGCGGATGAGGCCAATTCAGCAAAAAACGAGGTAAAAATTGAAGAAATAACGGTGAAAGACACCAAGGAAAAAGTAAAAAAGGGAAGCGCCGAAGACGGCTATCGCGTGGATTCTGCTGCTGTCGGGCCATTGGGGGAAAGGGAGATTCTGAACACCCCTTATTCAATTCAAGTAGTGCCGAACGATCTGATAAAAAACCAGCAGGCTACAAACTTCACGGAAGTATTTAAATATCTGCCTTCCGCAAAATTCGAGCAGAGATTTGGGCCTAATGTCGGCCGTCCGCAAACTCGCGGCTTCCAGGGGAGCGTTTTTGACAACAATCGAATTGATGGGTTGAGTATTGGGCAGACGACTTCTTATCCCATTGAAATGTTTGACCGAATCGAGGTGCTGTACGGATTGGCCGGTTCTTTGTATGGTCCGGCCAATCCGTCGGGTGTTTTCAATTATGTGCTCAAACGTCCAACCGACCAGCCTTTGTATCAGGTAAACGTAAACTACGCCAGTCAAAATCAGGTTTATTACCATGCCGATCTGGGCGGCCCGATTGGGAATAAGCTGGGCTACCGGGTTAATCTGCTTTACGGTGACGGCGAGGGGTATGTTGATTCAAGCAACCTTCGGCGCAAGCTGGCCAGCGTGGCATTCGATTGGCGAGTATTCAGTCATACAGTCGCAGAATTTAATTACAGCTATTATATTTTTGAAAGTGAAGGCTATCCGGGAAGTTTTTCTTATGCGTCCAATATCAAGCTTCCGGATGACCTTGACCCCACTCGCGTAGGCTACGGCCAGTCATGGGCCGGAACCCATCTGACGACGCGTAATGCCGGAATGCGGATCAAACATGACTTCAGCCAGGATTGGCATCTTACGGCCGGTTTCCTGAATCAGGACGTGACGAGAGATCTGTATGTCGTCACCAATACCCTGAATAATAATAAAGGCAAGTACACGACGACTTTTTCCCCATCAACCATGGGATGGGATATGGACAGCGGAAGTTTATACCTGAACGGCCGCCTGAAAACAGGTCCGCTCGCTCATGAACTTTCGTTAGGAACCAATGGCTACTACCGAAAAGGAAGGTCTCCCAAGGAAAGCATGTCCAAAATCACTATCGGCACGGCCAGTACCGACGATCCGATTAGTTACGACGAACCGGACTGGTGGCTTGACAGGAACACCTACAAATCCAGTATTAATAAACAAGGAAACGTGATTTTAGGGGATACCATCACCTTCAATAAAAACTGGTCGACGATGCTTTCAGGAAGTTACAGCTGGTTGCGTGTTCGCAATTACAACTCCAGTGGGGACGAGACCAGCAGTTACAACGATGATGGTTTCAGCTCCATGGCCGGCTTGATGTATAAGCCCCGCGAAAACGTGACAACCTATATCATGTATGCCGACAGCCTTCAGCAGGGCGATACGGCGCCTTCCACCGCCGACAACGCGAATGAAACACTGGCGCCCTATCGCAGCAAGCAGTGGGAAACCGGTCTTAAGATCGCTTTCGACAAGGTCAATTTCTCAGGTGCGTATTTCCGCATGGAACGCCCCTTCGCCTATACCGACACGAACAACGTTTTCAAGGTTCAAGGCAACCAGGTGAACTATGGACTGGAACTGGCGGCATCGGGGGAAATTTTCGACCGCGTGACCATCTATGCCGGTTTCACCTTCCTTGACCCTCAACTCGAGGACACGGGCAAGGCCACAACCAGCAACAAGCAGGTCGTGGGCGTTCCCAAACAGCAGGCCAACCTCCTGGTTGAATACCGGATGCCTTTCCTCACCGGTCTGACGCCTTATCTGAATCTCCATTATACCGGCAAGCAGGCCGCCAACGATACCAATACCACCTGGGTAAGCTCTTCCAGGACCATCGACATCGGTGCTCGCTATACCACCAAGATCATGGGTGTCGGAACCACCTGGCGGCTTGCCGTGAACAATCTGACGGATGAAAAATACTGGGCATCAATCATGCCGGGGAGCATCAACGGAACAGGCGGCAGTTCCACGGCATGGCTTGGATCTCCCAGGGAAGTCCGTGCAGGGATGGAGATTAATTTCTGATGAACGTTCCGGCAGCAGGAATAAATTTAGATGAATGATCTCATGCCTGCATCGATCCGATGCAGGCAAAACTCTCTTCAGGGGGGCAAAATGTTGGAAAGTATTTTCCGAAAGAAGGGGTTGTCGCTTTTATCTACCTTGCTCCTGATACTTATTTTGGCTTCAGGATGCACGGACAAAAAGCAAAACCCGGAAAGAACGTCGTCAGAGAAAGCAACGCCAAGCACCTACAGAACGATTACTTACTATGACGGCCAGACGATCACCGTTCCTTCCAAGATCAACCGGGTGGCCAGCGGCTGGAATGCCCAGAATTCAGTCATCGCCATGCTTGGCTATGGGGACAAGATTGTCGCCACTACGGAAATGATCAAGGCGAGCCCCACCTTCAGAAAATTCGTTCCCAGCATCAAGGACGCCGTGGCTTGCTATTCCGCCTCCGGGGAACTCAATCACGAGGGATTGTTGACAGCCAAACCGGATGTTGCCTTTATGACATCATCCGGTACCAGAACCCAGCAATTGAGGGAAATGGGGATTCCGGTGGCTTTCCTGAAAGGTAACTCCCTGAAGAATCTGGTTGACCGCACGGTGATTACGGGGAAGATTTTAGGGGATGATGCCTATCGTCACGCCTTGCAGTACGTCGAA
>MVQR01000307.1 GCA_002067815.1 Syntrophus sp. PtaB.Bin001
CCTTAAGGAATGGACTATCTCTTTCACCTTACCGATCGCATCGTTTAGGATCCGGACCTGCTCTTTCAGCTCCGGTGCCGGCTCCCTGATTTTGTAAAGCGACATTCGGATAGCGCAGGCCTCTATCATATCCAGGATGCTGTCCATTTTATTGACAAGGGCATAAATATCTTCCCGGTCAAGAGGCGTGAGGAAGGTCCGGTGCATTTTCTCGTAGGTCCGGTGAGTGATAACATCGGCTTCGTGTTCGATTTCCTTGAGTCGGACAATCTTTGGTTCGGACTGATCGTAGTTTTCCAGGATTTCCGCAAACAGAAACCCACCCTCTTCAATCTTGACCGCCAGCTCTTCGAACAGATCGAAAAATTTTTCTTCCCTGGGAATTATTCTCATTTAGGTTCCTCCTCCCTTGAAACCTCGGCATAACTCTGATTAAAGCTCTCAAATTCGCCGTCAGTGCTCTATAAGATAACTGTATAAAAAGCAACTGTTTTATCAAAGAAGCCATGATTGCTTAAATATTTAATATATAAGAGAATTATGCCATTTATGTAAAATTTCCGGCACGGAATGTCGCTGGCTCCGGCATTGTCAATCCGGACTGGACATGCTATATCCGGCTGTCTTGGTCAACAGGCCTGTTGATTTTTACCGATTTGCCATGCTGACTTACCGAGCCGTTCATATTCTTTGACCTTCACTGGATTGCCGCGATTTTTGTGGGGAAAAGGGATCAGGAACACAACAGCTTGGATTGAAAGTACTAGACTGTTATGGAAAGAGTATTGCCCGATGCCGGAACTGCCTGAAGTGGAGACCCTCTGCCGTCAATTGCAGCAGATCGTCATAAATACCCGGATTGAAAAAACTTGCATTTTAGACAGCAAGCTGACGATACCGGACTGTCTGGAGGGGCAAAGTATTGTTTTCGTGAACAGGCGGGGCAAAAATTTGGTCCTGGGACTGAATAACGGCAAGAGGCTGGAAATTCACCTGCGAATGACCGGCAGGCTGCTCTGGCAGCAAGAAGGAGAAAAACCGCCTCACAGCCGCTTCATCATGAACCTGTCTTCAGGACGTGTCATTGTTGTGGATCCCCGCCGTTTTGCCACTCTTTCGCTTGTTGCGGACAAAGATCAGGAAGATCAGCTTGTCGTCGACGCCTTGAGTCCCGGTTGTGGAGAAATCCTCAGGGAAAAAGGTATCAAACGGATGCGACCCGTCAAATCATTTCTCATGGATCAACAGATCATTGGAGGGATCGGTAATATCTATGCCTGTGAAATTCTCTACCAGGCGGGATTGGCGCCTATACGCAAGACGGCAAGCCTGTCGCCCGACGACTGGATGCTTGTTGAAAAAGCAACAGCTGCAATTCTCTCGAAGGCAATAGAATGCCGGGGAACTTCCATCTCCGACTGGCGCGATCTCTTCGGTCACAAAGGCGAATATCAGAATGAACTCCGTGTTTATGGCCGGGAAGGAAAAAATTGTCTGCGCTGCGGAGAAATCATTAAAAGGGTGCGTTTTCTCGGCCGCGGAACCTGGTTCTGTCCGAACTGCCAGATATAAATGCGATAAAATTTCTATTTTTTTAACGTTGTTGCCTGCAGCACGGCCAAGCCGTTTCTGATCTCTAAACCCCCGGAATAGGTTCTGATATCAGCGGCACTGTATTTTACGATACAGGTCGGCGTCGAGCGAACATTGAATTCTTTGATGATTCGGTTGAGTTCCGGATAAAGCGGTTTTAAATCAAAGACTTTGAAGGCTATGTTCTTTTTTTTAAAGTATCGACGATTTTTGTTTCATCAGGGATGGTTCGGCATTCTGCAAGAGCGAACAATTCCTTCCTGATACGAAGAAGATCCTCGCCGGAACCGGAGACACGGGCGGCATAGAGGAAGTAACGATTAAACAAAACCGTTTGCCGGTGTATAGGAATATCGACAAAAACGATTCTTACATCGTGGCGGGCCATCAATCTCTTCAGGGTGGAATCCATTTCCGGCTCCAGTTCCTGACAAGGCCCACAGAAATAATCAGTAAAAACATAGAGTTCGTAAGGACCATGCCCTATTGCGGGGATCTGGAACTTTTCCGCACTGTAAGCCGGCAATGTTCCTCCTCCGATGGGAGACAAACTCGTCGTAAGGAAGGAGAGAGCGGCAAGAAGGGCCACAAGAAGGCGCCGGCTGAAAACGGAAAAAAATGGGGGGATGCCATTTGCCGGATTCCGCTTGCAAGGATCGAAAAAATTTGCCTGGGAAATATCGATAAGGCCTCTTGTCCGGGCATCTCGAATTTGGTGCCTGGTTTTTTGAATGATCCGCAAGCTGTTCCCTCTCCTTAAGTACTCATATGATCGGTGTCTTGACTAAGGTTTTCTATAGCCTGATTTATTATTTTTTTAAATATAAAATAACCGAGGCGGACTAAACCGGTTTTTCAAAGAAATATTGCCTTTGATTAAATTCCGAAAGATTTTCAAGGAGGCGAGACATAAGGTGGCAACCGAAACCGAGAAATACGAGGTGGTGCTGTTCTGGTCCGTAAATCATGCCCTAAAAGCGGAAAAAATACTGAAAGCAAAGAATCTTGCCTGCAAACTGATTCCCGTACCGCGCCATATAAGTTCTGATTGCGGCTTTTGTATTCGCTTTCCCGCCTGTCTCCACCGTGAAGTATCCGATGCCCTAGAGGATGCTGTAGAATTTGTCGCCATCCGGCCCCTGTAGAGTCTCAGATTGTCGAAGACGGGCCTAATTCCGAGGCTTGAAAAATCTTATTTCGATTCCATATCAAAGCTCTATCCTCGTTGGCTGCGTCATCGGCCCCTCGACAACGCTATAGTATGCCTGCGTCGCCTCTGTCTTGCAGCTTTGATATCATCTCTAATCCGGAATCGGAATTATTTTGTAGCCAAGTTGCTTTTATCAATAAACAGAACTCTTCCGGATACTGAAACCCTGTTGCCTGCCTCTGACGCAGGACGTCAAGAAAGAGAGCCGTCACATAAAATAAAAAAACGGGCACGCATTGTGTATTCATTCTCAAGCATGTTTCTATATTTAGGGATGGAAAACCTGTTCATACCGGAGTTGCCCTGTCATGCAGAAAAAGATCTTGGAAATTGAGGATGAAATCGAAAGAAGAGCGGCGTTTGCCGGAGACAAAAAATCGGATCAACTCTTTCGTAATACCCTGGAAAACGTCAACATGGCCGTCTGTATGCTGGATACGGAGGGTTGCATTACTTTCTGCAATGATTTTCTGCTCAGGATGACCGGCTGGAAACTCAGTGAAGTCCTAAATCAGAACTGGCACGACCTTTTTATTCCCGAAGCAAAAAGGCTGGCGATTAAAAGTTCCTTTGAAAAAGCCCTGGCAAATCCCGCCACCCCTCTCTCCTGGCATTATGAAAGTGATCTTATGACCCGCCAGGGAGAAAGGCGCACCCTTTCCTGGGATACAA
>MVQR01000308.1 GCA_002067815.1 Syntrophus sp. PtaB.Bin001
GGCTTATGTGATCGGGTCACTTAATGAAAAATTTGACAAAGCTTATGATGTCGCCAGAGAAATTCTCGAAGACACGGCCGGTTTTGCGAAAGAAGGTATTGAAAGCTCACAGCTTTTTGAGTGTGCGCTCAAAAAGGCAAAAACGGCAAAACTTGAGGAGTATTTCATGGGACATGGTACGGGCAAAGTGGGATTTCTCGGCCATGGACTGGGACTTGAAGTCAACGAATTGCCCGTCATAACGCCGCGCAATCCTAAAATTCTGCAAGAAGGGATGGTTTTCGCCGTTGAGCCTAAATTTGTATTTCCCGGAGAGGGAAGTATAGGCGTCGAAGCAGATTTCATTGTCCGCAAAGACTCTCTGGAGCGGGTGACCGTGACTCCCCTTGATCTTGTCCGGTTGTCGCCCTGAAGTCCCAATTTGAGGAACATAGTCGGAAGCTGGCTTTAACTATGGGAAGAGTGCCTTGAGCTACCCTCCGATACAGTGCATCGGGCGAACGCACTTGCGGAGGTTTTTCATTTCCAGACCATGACCTTCAGGTTTGTTGAGAATTGTGTTCCTGATCAGTTCCTGTAAATAAGCGTCGTCTTTACCAGCCCTCAAGGGTGATTTAAAGTCTGTCTCCTGATCGGAAAAAAGACAACCCCTCAGCGCTCCGTCTGCCGTCAGGCGGAGGCGGTTGCAGGTATTGCAGAAATGGTTGCTCAGTGCGCCGATAAACCCGATCTTTCCCTTGGCGCCCTCCAGGGAATACATTACCGCCGGTCCGCTCATCAGAGCCGATTTTTCGAGCGTGACCGGACCCAGGGATGAGATCTGTTCAAGGATCTCATTGCTGGAAACAAATCCCTGCATGCGGGCATCCGCCTCACCGAGGGGCATCAGTTCGATAAAGCGTACGTGATAGGGCTTTTTGTAGGTCAGCCGTGCAAAATCCAGAATTTCATCATCGTTTACGCCCCGAATTACGACCGCATTAAGCTTGACGGGGGTCAGTCCCACGGATTCGGCCTCTTCAATCCCCTCCCATACCCGGTCGAAGAGGTTCCTGCGTGTAATTGAATTGAATTTTTCAGGCTTCAATGTGTCCATGCTCACATTAATGCGGGAGACGCCGCATCTTTTGAGATCGCCGGCCATTTCTTTGAGGAGGACCCCGTTGGTGGTCAGGGCCACTTCTTTCAAATTTTCTATTTTGCAGAGCTTTTCAATGAAAGAAAGAATGTCTCTTCGCACGAGAGGCTCGCCGCCGGTCAGCCTGATCTTCCGGATTCCGTTCGCAACGCAGAGCCTTACGATGCGGAGTATCTCTTCGTAGGTCAGGATTTCCCTGTGGGGGATAAACTGCATGCCCTCTTCCGGCATGCAGTAGACACATCTCAGGTTGCAACGATCCGTTACGGATAGCCTGAGGTAATTAATCGTTCGCTGGTGCTTGTCCGGTAAGGCTTTTTCTTTATTGGCAGCCATTACAAAAGCGTCGTCTTCAACTTTATACATAATTCTTCCTTATCACGTTGATCGGGAAGTCTCCACGAGCACTTAATTTTTATTTACTTCAAGGCAAACTGCCTTTCTCTTAAAACATCGGGCAAATCACACAGCTCACCGTGACAAACGCCTTCGCGGTGACGGCCGGGTCAGAATTTCCCGACCGTCCGATGTTCTATGATTTACGGAAATTCCAGGTTCCCCTTGAATTATCCCCTGTCGGCATCTTAAGAAAGTTCCAGCAGGGGTTGCACGATCTTGCGCATGGCCGCTGCAGACTCCGAATTCTGATGGTGAAATACAAAGGGGCGTCCCTGATCCGATGATTCCACAATCTGAGGATCAAGGGGAATTCGTCCCAGGAAAGGCACTCCCATCCGCTGGGCCATTTCCTCACCGCCTCCCTGCTTGAACAGGTTGATAAGCTGGGAGCAGTGAGGGCAGATCAGCCCGCTCATGTTTTCGACCACGCCGAGAATCGGGATGTTCAACTGTCGGCAGAAAGTTATCGATTTGCTGACATCGACCGTCGATACGTCCTGCGGCGTAGTTACTACCACGGCGCCGTCCGCGTCAGGAATCATCTGCGCCACGGAGAGCGGTTCGTCTCCGGTGCCTGGAGGAAAGTCAATGACAAGATAATCCAGGTCGCCCCATTGAACATCGGTGAGCAATTGTTTGATCGCCCCCATTTTCACCGGTCCGCGCCAGATAACCGCTTCATCCTGCCGCTGCAGAAGAAATCCCAGTGACATGACCTTCATGCCGCCTTCGATCTCAATAGGAAGCGCTAACCCGTTTTCGATAACCTCCGGCCTTCTTCCTTCCAGGTGAAGGAGTTTGGGGATGCTGGGACCGTGAAAATCAACATCCAGCAGGCCCACGTGCTTTCCTTCGAGGGCCAGGGCAACCGCCAGATTTACGGCGACGGTGCTTTTTCCGACTCCACCTTTCCCGGAAAGGACAAGTATTTTATGCTTAATGCGCTGAAGGGCTTTCTTCAGCTTATCTTCTTGGGCCGGGCACTGTGCGGCATTGCCCGGCTGATTTCCCGCCATCGCACAGCCTTCACCCTGCGGTGAATTGCCTGAACTACATGAACTGCATGAACCCATAATTTATCTCCTTTTCATAAATTGCTATATGTTTTTTCTAATATAATCATTAATCCGGATTTTTTTTGGAAAATCGTGAAAAAAAACTCCTGACGGTATTGTGATTTGGTTTTACGCCGTCCTGATTTCTACCCCTCCTTATCACATCATTAACAAAGGTTTCCATAGAAGAAACGCACTATTTCGATTCCATATCGAAGGCTTTCCCTGTTATGTTCGTTAGCGCCTTCCTCTATGGATGCATCGGTCTGTTCCATTGCTGCCTCGCCTTCCGAACATCATTTTGATTGGTAATCGGGAATTAGGTGGTTGATATCTCGAACCGGATTTGGTTTATTGCATCAAGTCAAAAAAGGAAAGCGAAAGGGAGTATTTTATGACCAAACATTCCCATAATTTTGTGGAAACATTTGATGGATTTCTTGGTTACGGCCTGGACAGGCAGTCCAACGAGAATACCCTGGCGGTGTACCTGCAGAAATTTTCAGATGACGGTCTTCTGAACATCGTTCTGAAGCGTATGAGCGATGAGGATTTAACCGAGTTGTTTGATGTGATCAGTAAGATGCTGAAGAAATATCTGTCTGAACCCGAATACCACCAATTTTTTCTTAAATGAATAAAAATTCTCAAACATGGAACTCCGTTCCGAATAATCTTCATGCGTGATAAAAAAGGACAAAGGGACAGGAAATGCTCTTCATGAATCTGGTTGTTGCGTTTTTGCTCGGTTTTCTTGCAGCGGAAGTCTTCACGCTTATTCGCTGGCGGGGCCTGTGGAGGCTGGCATCACTGCTTCCTTTGTTTGCTGTGGGTTTCATCATCATGCGGATCGCCATCGATCCGCAAATGCATTACCTGCTG
>MVQR01000309.1 GCA_002067815.1 Syntrophus sp. PtaB.Bin001
ATCTCGATGACGAACTCGGCCCCTCTGGTGGTCCCGACTTTCGGACGGAAAATGATCATCGGCACCAACCCCATCAGCATGACCGCCCCGACCCGGCGCAACAGGCCTTTTTTCCTGGACATGGCCACTTCGGTGGTGCCCCGCGGCAAGCTGGAAGTCTATGACAGGCTGGGGAAGGAGATGCCCGAAGGATGGGCCGTTGATGCCAAAGGCCAAACGGCCACTGATGCAACGGAGGTGCTGAGGAACATGGTGGCCCGTCTCGGCGGGGGCATCCTTCCGCTCGGCGGCGAAGGAGAGCTTTACGGCGGCTACAAGGGCTACGGCATCGCCCTGATGGTGGATATACTCTGCGGCGTGCTTTCAGGAGGCGCTTACGCCGACCTGGTAGATACGAAAGGTCCCGGTGGTGAGGGTCAGCCGGCACAGGTTGCGCACTTCTTCATGGCTTTGAATATCGAAAATTTCGTAGAAATGGAAGTGTTCCAGGAGAAAATGGATGATCTCATCGACCGTCTCAAGGAATCGGCTAAAGCAGAAGGACAGGACCGAATCTTCATCCACGGCGAGAAGGAATATGAACTCTACGAAAAGCACAAAGAGACAGGCATTCCACTTGAAGAAAACGTCTATGAGACCCTGAAAGCAATCGCACGGGAACGCACGGTAGCTTTTGAACTCTGATATGCATGGAAAATCCGGGGGCCCATGTCCTTGAGCCCCCGGAGTCCTGGTTACCAATCCTAAAGCACGAAGGAGATATTCGGATCTGCCTTCAGCGACCGATTTATCATAAGTTTGCTTAGATCATACATAATCTTGAAGGGCTGGATATCGGTAATGCTGTCGACAAACCGCGCCTTGTCCAGGGCGATCCTCTCCGCAGTCTCTCCATTGTCAAGTCTTTCAAGAAGTTCACGATGATACTTTTCAGTAGCGCTCACGGAATACTGAAGATATTCCCGGACCTTTCCATATATTACGCAGTTATGGCTGAGGACGGCCCGTTTGGCCGGCAGGGTCGCCAATTTGCGGATGCTGTTCACGTAATCCTCCAGGGATACGAAGTAGTTCGGCCAGAATGCGTCCTTTTCGGGGACATAAAATCCGGTGCTGTCTCCGACAACAAGGGTGCCCTCCTCCCTTTCAAAAAGGCAGATGTGACATGGCGAATGCCCCGGCGTCTCATAGACATCCCATACGACCCCCTTCCCCAGGTCGATCCTGTCCCCCTCCTTTACGCTTGAATCAAGCTCAAAATGGTAATCGTTCAGGGCGGGCGGCAGATCGTCTATCTCGTCCTTGGCCTTCATGAGCTGGGCTATTGCCGTATCCGCCAGAAGGTAATCGAAGAACAGTTCCTTTTTCTTGAATATCTTGTCCGCGACTTTGCTGCCTATAAGCTTGATATGCGGCCATATGCGCTTGAAATGGGGGATGCCGCCTATATGATCGGCATGTGAATGGGTCAGCACTATATATTTGATCCTCTCCGGGCTGATTCCCAGAGATCTTATCTGCTGAACGATGATAGGAAAGGTGGGGCCGGTCCCTCCTTCTATCAACATCCCAAACTCCCCCATCGACAGGAAAGCGGGGAAAGCCGGGGTTCCCAACTGATAAAAATTCGCAGTCAAAGAAATCGGTGGATGCTTTCTCATACTCATTTAAGGTCTCCTCCTTTTTTGGTTATGGAAAATTACGAATCCCTTTTGAGCTTCTCGTTCTCCATATAAAAACTCCATCCTGGCGAACTCATAAACATATATTTGTAAAAAAAACAATTCACAATTCCATGCATTTGGATGGCTATGCAGAATTCTTCGGGGGGAAATGCACGGATCTTCCTTGACAGTAGAATATATTTGCCGGAAATAATGCCGGAAAAAGGTAAAGGGGGATAAATTATGCGGCATTCCGTCATCTTGACTTTTTTAATGCTCTGCATGATCACGGCTTACCCCTGTTATGCCCGTGATTTTAAGGAACACAGTCAGATAATCGTCTCCGTGACCGATTCCTGGAGCGACTGCCGGACAACATTATTTCTTTTTGAAAAAACAGGCGAGATTTGGCAGAGGATCGGCGAAGGGATAGAAGGTGTTGTCGGCCGTTTCGGTCTCGCTTGGGATCCGGCGGCTGACGGACGCATGCCGGGTGAACCGGTAAAGATCGAGGGGGACCTCAAAGCGCCGGCCGGGATTTTCCCCATCCCCATGGCAATGGGGATGTCTCCCAAGCCCCCGAGTGGAGTCACCCTTCCCTATCGGCAGATAGTAAAAGGAACCCATTGCGTAGACGATCCATCTTCCCCTTACTACAACAGGATAATCCGGGAAAAGGAAATACCCCCAGACAATAACATTAGGAAGTGGAAAAGCTCGGAGGAGATGTGGAAAATTTCAGAACTATATCGCCTCCTCCTAGTCATCGGTTACAATACTCAGTCTCCCAAAGCGGCAGAGGGGAGTTGTATCTTCATCCATCTCAAAGGCCAATCGGGCAAGCCGACCTCGGGTTGCACGGCCGTTGCCGAAGAAGACCTGATCAGGATCATGAAGTGGTTAAAATCCGATCATAATCCCATACTGGTACAACTACCCCGCGATGTCTACCTGCGGGTCCGGCAAAACCGGCTTCTCCCTTCCCCGGAACTTATTGAGAATCGTGTCGTTAAAAATAAAATCCCCCTGGTGGATATCCGGACGATCGCTCCGGATGTGGCGGTCGAGATGCGCTACGCCGGAAGCAACAACTTCACCGGAAAGAGGATTTATAATTGTGGGCGCTGTTTTCTCCGGACCGAAACGGCAGCAAAACTTGCAATAGCTCAGAAAGAGATGAGAATGAAAGGATACTCCCTGAAAATATGGGACTGTTATCGGCCGCCTGCGGCCCAGGAACTCTTCTGGTCCCTTATGCCGGACCCGCGCTATGTAGCTAATCCGAAAATTGGTTCCCGGCACGGCAGGGGAAATGCCGTTGACGTCACCATCGTGGACTCATCGGGAAGGGAACTGGAGATGCCGACAGGCTTTGACGACTTCACGCCCCGGGCGAGCCACAAAGAAAAACACCTCCCTCCGCAAGTGATTGAAAACCGACAGTTTCTCTCCGATACCATGGAGAAGGCAGGGTTCAAAAGGCTGGAAAGCGAATGGTGGCATTACGAAGACGGCGGCGGAGAAATCATCGACGCTTCCTTTGACGAACTCTGCCATGGCCTAAACTAATAAAAAAACTGGGAGCGCGCTCTCATTGAAGATGCTGACAACAGAAACATAAAAGGAATCAGTTTCAACCGGCATCTGAAATCTACAAACTGAAATTATTTTTCCGCTACACTTTTCGTTTGACAGACCGAAGGGTATCTAGTAGATTTTCCAACTGTTTTTTCCCGAACAAATGTTTTTTAAGTCTTATATTTTCTCTTTAGATTGTGGAGCGGCTCTCATGACTGATTTAT
>MVQR01000310.1 GCA_002067815.1 Syntrophus sp. PtaB.Bin001
AAAGCAACGACGAACGGGCCCTTGGAATTCGGATCATCCAGATGGAATCGGGTATCCCGCAACAGGGCTTCAATGTCGGAGCTGTAGCCGTAGCCGCTCGTATAAACCAGTCTTTTCCTGTCCTGACTGGCCAACATGATCAGGCCGCGGTCGAAATTAAGCCTCTTTTGCAGCGTCTCCATGACAAGCTTCAACAGACTTTCTATATCCAGGATATTGGACACTGCCTGCCCGATCTCCTGCACCAGAAGGGCGTTGTTGTAACTGATGGTTATCTGATCGAGAAGACGGTTGGCGGCGTCACCCTGCCCTTCCGTCCTTTCATAAATGTCTTTTTTCTCCAGATATTGTGAATAGAAGGCCATAGCGGTGATGATGACGACGGCGGGCAGGGAGATCAAAGCGGCCAGTTCCAATGACGGAAAGAGAAAAGCACTTGCCGCGACGGCGAAGAGGGAAAAAATCGTGATGTAATTTCGCCCACGCGACCATTTCAGATATTTCGGCTCTTCCCAGCTTACGACATACCGGCATTTTTTGTCTCCCCGGTGAATGCAGTCAGGATGTTCCAGGGTCGGCAATTTGCCGGTAAAAATCTGGGCAACCGTTTCGAGGCTTCCCATGCGGTTTTCACACTGGTAGGGCTGTTCGCAAACGCCCTCATGGGGAGTGCTGATAATTTCCACAATGTTCCGGTGAATCTTTTTGATCTGGAATATTGTGCCGCGGTTGAGATAAGAGGCGATCTTGCCCAGCATGAAATAGGCTTGGATCGGCGAAAGAAACGCGATGATTAATTGCCGGATTGTTTTGGTGGAATGGGAAAACGTCATGTAGCGCCCGGCTTCGCGAAAGATCGATGCATCATGTGTTCTTTCCATGAGCGCATCATGAAATCCATCCACCTGCTTTTGAGTCAGCCAATGCCCCTCATCCTCCAGTTCATAGGAAGAAATGCCGGAATCCTTCAGCAGGTTTTCGACATCGATATCGGGACGCTTCTCCTTCAAATACTCGATAAAAGTAATAATGACACGACTGTTGTACAGATTTGCGTCCATAGGCCTAATTTACAATCCGGCATTTTCGTTGATTTATGGTTGACGTGACTCTTGCATCGGCAAAAGATACACCGGTAACCAGGCAAAAGTATCGCACAGAGAGATCTATCATTAAAGTTGTAAGAAAAGCAACATATCGTCAATTTTCACCAATTAATGTCAAATATCCAATGCTTGCAGCAAAAGCAGGCTTTTTTTGATTTATATAATATATTCAATATGTTATGCTTATTGATGATTGTTTCCTGAGTAAGGATGGCAGGATTACAACTCCGGTGCAGGAATGCAAGGACCTATTCAGCCTTAATCACGGGAACGGGAACGTCAACGAGCATTGTGCATCATAATCACGTCAAATGTCGGCGGCTGTTAGTCTCTTAACAAACGATTCGGCCTGATGGCCTTTATAAATTGCTCGACAACCGGAATTACCATTACTGAATGGAATGGCAATTCCAGTTGTCGCTAGTTAAGAATCATTCGAAATCTTTTCATGATGTACTCAATAAATTCGTTTGCATGCCGGGCATTTAAAATCCACATCATGTAGTTTTCATCGGAACCCAGGTTCTTATTCTCTGCATATTGAATCGGATAAATCATAAGGGGATATGTCTCAGTCGATTTAGCTCGCGCAATATTTTCAACTGCGGCAAGAAGTACATTCACAGAGAGATCCGGATCCATTACAAAGATTTTGAAGCCATTTAAAAGATCCGACAAATTAATGGCCACATCCGATTCTTCCTTGATGATTACAGCCTTCAGATCTTCGGAGAAATGCAGCGCCATGGCCTTCCATTTTCTATAAAAGCCCTGCCGTGCATAAACCTGTTCGAGAGCGGGCTGCGGATTATTCTTCACATCCAGAACATCCAGCAACAGTCCGCCGGAATGATGCATGTAGAATTGCTCCAATTCCCACAGGTCGGACTTCGAACACTCCCCCAGCGTCCAACCCTCGGGCAGCCCTGACTTAACATCGTTCGCCCTATGCGAAATATATGCAAAACGATCCAGGGAACACACCTGCGGATTTAACTTTTGCCTGGCGAATCCGGTATATATCCGATCGGTGAACTTGTTTCCCGGACGAAAATAGCAGATAAAATAATCCAGCATCGCTGAAGGCAAACGACGTAAATCATACAAATAGGAAATCATCTGCTTGAGAACGATAAGACCGGTAGGGACGCCGTCCCTTGCTCTTGCGGCATGATGGTGAACCATCCAGGCTCTTTCATAGGCGCGCAACAGCGAAATATGACTGTAGATTCGCCCATCCTTCTGATAGGTGAAATGTTTGGCGATCGCAGGACACTCATTATAGAGCTTTTTATAAGTGATCCGAAAATCTTCACGAAATGCCTGGATATGTTTATACTTTGCGGGATAAATAAAATTGCTGTCGAAAAGCAGATCCCAAAGCTCATCCGGATCGACCTCGTTTATCATATCCTCTTCGTTATCGGGGATATTGTTCAATAGCTGATTCAACTTGTTGTAATCTTCGATGCCCATGTCCATGATCGCAAGCCCGAAGCGGGTTGATGACTCGTCCTTGCGATAAACGACCTGCGTCTTGCAATGAATCTTGAGGAGTCCGGCATAAGTAATCGTCATGTTGGGGATGATCATCCCCGGAACGAGAACCGCTGCGTCGGCTTTGTCCCTGATCGAGAATCCCGAGGTCGAGATGTCGGCAATTTTACGCTGGAATGTTTTGTTCATAAGCGGGTGTTCAAAGATAGCGGAGATTGCAGGCAGGCCCTGTTTGCGAGGGTTGCGGATAATCTTGTCTTTATTGCGCTTCTTCTGAATCTGATAGGGCCTCACTACAATCTCAACCCCGAGGTCGCTTTGCTGCTGATACATGTGACGGCAGTTTCCGATATAAAATACATCATTGTCGTCATACAGTCTGATGGTGGCCGGCAATTCTTTGTCAAACCGATAAAATAAAGCAGACGATGCCCCCTGGATACGCACGCGAAAGGCACGGGGGCTGAAATCAACCACCTCGCCAGTAGTATGAAAACCATTTTGAAACAGTTCGGCTTTTATATTGTTACACTGAAAGCGGGGAGACTTTCGCTTGCTGGTTACGGGGCTGAGCTCAGGCAACTGCATTGTCAAGCCGTCATCATTCGCTGAGATTAACCGGGGTTGGGCGAGGATGACAGACTGGTCATAGGATATCAGCAGATATTGAAAAGAATAACGATCGAACCTGTATCCCTTACATGCCTGATCCCAGCGGCAAAACAGCGTATCCCCCAGGCAAGGCTCCGGATGAATCTTCGCCAGGATTTTTTCTTCGTAGCGGGGATGTTTCAGAATAGCATAAATAAAATCCCCT
>MVQR01000311.1 GCA_002067815.1 Syntrophus sp. PtaB.Bin001
CTTCCGGCGATGACTCACTTGCGGCGGGAAGATTGTTTTCGATGAGTGCCTTGATATATTCCCGATGGACGGATGCATCGTTGTCCGCAGTCATCGTTCGGAATTTAAGGAAAACAAAGGGCTTTCCGTGAAGTCCCAGTCTGTTCTGCCGAAAGAAAACGGGGCCGGGGGAGGTGATTTTGATGAGGGCGGGGAAAAGAATGAAGCAGGGAGAAAAGAGAATCAGCCCGCAAATACTGCCGACGATGTCAAAAATCCTTTTGAACCACAAGGCCGCTGATTTCGAACGCCTGTTTCCGTTGACTCCCGAATAGGAATAAAGCTTAAGAAAAGAATATTTTTCCTCATCGAAATCCATGGGATATAAATGGAAAGAAATGTGAACTTCTCTTAACAATTCCGGTTTGAGAATGCCCGCCAGTTGATTATTAATCCGATGAAGCAGACATTCGCGGATTAAATTTAGTTTCTCCGGATCGATTTCGGTGTAAATGATGCCGATTACCTCTTTCTGTACGAACCAGCCGGAAATGTCCGTCTGTCGCGTGAGAGAATGGATTCCTGCAATCAGCTTATTTTCTAGATTCCCGATATCCTTTTCCTTATTGCCATTATTACCGTTCAGGAGCGATTCCACATTGGTAAGTATAAGAAGAAAAGGCCGTCCCGACCGGTCTGTCCTCTGCCTTTCAAGAATCAGTTTTTCGTGGAAGATCGGTTCCTCGCAGAACCCTTCGATATGCGGTATCCGGCGGGATGAACGGATGCGATCCAGATAGAAATGAAGGAAAGGAACTTTCTTGGTTTCTGAAGATTTGGGCATGATGACTTGACCTCTTCGACTTCATTAAATTTGGATAAAGGATTAATTTGTACCCTGTTTCCTCAATTCATGAAAACGCGGTCCCGGTCTTTTGAGGGACTAAGTGTCTGATGCCCTGTTTTGATGGCGCTACTAGTTTTAGAAATTTTATAAAAACGAGCCTCTAATTGCTATAAGGTGAAGTATGATTTTTCTCTTCTAAAAGTCTGAAAAATTTTAAGCCTCAGGATGAGATGGAAGTGGGAAGAAATAACGGCCCTTGTCGCCCTGATCGCTTTTGCTTTGATCTGTAATTGGAACAAGGAAAAGAGAATGCTAAGGAAAATTAAATATTTAGAATGGCTTCAGAAGTAATTGAGATCGCAATGACGTTTCGTTGCGGAAATATCGGTTACAGCACAACTAAAGCACTTTCTGCTGTTGTTTGAGAAGGTTGATCTCCGCCATCAGTTCCACTCGGTTTTCCGTACTTTGTTTCAGCATTTTGAGAAGTTGAAGGACTCGCTCATCCTGCTGTTCCCTGTGGGAGAACAGAACGCTTAAGCGTGAATTGATATCCGTTACGAGACTTTCAAGTAGTTGAAGCCGGCTTTCTATCGATTGGAGACGCTGATCTGCGGCTATTGAAGAATTTTGTCTGTCTTCATGAACAAAAGATGGTTCGTAGTATTCTTCCGGTTCGTTTTCCTCGAAGATTCCGCCGATCTTTCTTTCATTGACGACTTCCTCAATAACATTTTTCTCGATGATCTTGAGCTCGTCGGCAAATCCGTAGACCAGAGCGGCATCGCACAGGATGTTGATCAATCTGGGAATGCCACGGGAATACTGGTAGATGGCATCCACGGCCTCCTCGCTGAATATCTGCGGATTCTCCGCGCCTGCGATCTGGAGGCGGTGGTTTATGTATCGGGATGTTTCATCCCTGTCGAGGCCGTTCAAATGACAGTAAACGGTAACCCGCTGGACAAACTGAGCCAGCTTTCGCTGCTGTAGCTTGTTTTTCAATTCAGGCTGACCGACCAGCATCATCTGGATGAGGTGGTGCTTTTCAGTTTCCAGATTAGAGAGCATGCGGATTTCTTCTATCGTATTGTCGGGAAGATTCTGGGCTTCGTCGATGATCAGGGTGACCCTTTTGCGCGATGAAAACTGTTCCAGCAGAAAGGAATGAAAAAGATCCAGAAGCTCGGCTTTATCTCGATTTTCCGTAGGCAACTCGAATTCCTGGCAGATCATCTTGATTAATTGGGTCGGTTGAACGAGGGTCTGGTTGATTACTCCTACCTGGATTTTCTGCTGAATCTTACTCAGCAGCAAATTGATGAGCGTCGTTTTCCCGGAGCCGATTTCTCCCGTGATGACCACGAATCCCTTGTTTTCCACAACTGCGTATTCAAGATGCGTATAGGCTTCCTCATGAACACGGCTCATGAAAAGATAAGAAGGATCGGGGGTCAGGTGAAACGGGTTTTCTTTTAACCCGTAAAATGGTTTGTACATGGAAATTATCTCCTTATTCCGATCCATATTCAAAGCGCTGTCCGGGTCGGATCAACCGCCGACTGTTGCATTCTTAGGCGCTGCTTTGCCGCCTCAGACTTAGCTCTTTGATATCATCTCTGATCCGGAATTGGAATTAAATCCTTTAATTCTTGTATTTATTAAGCAAAGTGCCGATAACCGGTTTCCCCTCGAGCAGCTCAAGGGTGCGTTTCAGGTCGTTTTTCGTTGTTTTTTCCGCTTCCACCACGATCAGTATTCCGTCGATGAAACGGGAAAAAACCAGTGCATCGGCGCAACTCAAAAGAGAAGAACTGTCAAAGATGATAAACCGGTCCGAATAACGTTCCTTCAGTTCCTTGACAAGGGATTCCATCCGCGGCGCCCCCAGAAGTTCGGCAGAGTTGCTCAGGGGTTTGCCGCCCGGCAGGATGACCAGCTTTTCGATGCCGGGAGAGATCATGATGTCGTTTAGGCCTGAGCCGTTTTGCAGATAATCGGAAAGTCCCTTCTCAACTTCAAAACCCAAATAATTATGAATGGTTGGTTTGCGAAGATCGGCATCAACGAGAAGCGTGGTTCGACCGATCTCGTGAGAGACGCTTATGGCCAGATTAATGGCTGTCAGTGTCTTTCCTTCGCCGGGATTGGCGCTGGTGATCAACAGGGTGTTTTTGCCTTCTTCAACCATTCTGTTCAAAACCTGGGTTCGCAGGATTTTAATCCTATCCGCCACCGGATTGCCGTGACAAATGGGGATTATACGATTCTGCATAAGCCGGTGGAAGTCCACAGGGATCACGCGCGTCTGATTGTAAACCGGTGCGGGACATTCCCGGGCTTTTGGCCTTGAGGGTGAAACGGAAATTCCCTCCGGTTTTAATGAATATTCCGGAAGCTGATCCAGAGTATCGAAGGTATCTCCCCGGGCTTCCTTGGCCTTATCCAATGCTTTCTGTAATTTGCTCACTTTCTTCACCTCTTCTTCGCCAATGGTCAGATCCGATTGTTGGGAAATAACTCAATTCACGCCTTACCTTTGCCGAAGTACGCTGAAGCTGGAAGTTCCTCGGGCTGCCGGATCAGCAAC
>MVQR01000312.1 GCA_002067815.1 Syntrophus sp. PtaB.Bin001
TAGTAAAACCATTTTGTGCGGAATCTTCCTTGACACCTGTGGTGGCTCTCCCTATAATCCCGACTCAAAAAATAAAAAATCATGCCCCTTCCATTATTAGATAAATCAGATTTGTTGAAAACGATTACTGTCGTTAAGCCGGAGATAAACCAAAATCCGGTTTTTGCCAGCCGGTATGGCATATTATATGAGGGCGACTGCCTGAATATTCTGCCGTACATTAACGATGGTTCCATTGATACGGTCTTTGCAGATCCGCCATTCAATTTGGCGAAAAAATATGGGAGTCATGTTAATGACGAGCGTTCCGGTGATGAGTATATTTCGTGGTGCAGGAAATGGTTAGATCATTGCGTAAGAATATTGAAACCTGGCGGAGCGCTTTTTGTCTATAATCTTCCCAGTTGGAACATACATTTAGGAAGTTATCTCGCAGAAACAGGTATGACCTTTCGTCACTGGATTGCTATTAATCTTAAGCTGTCACTGCCGATTCCAGGTAGACTTTATCCCTCACATTACAGCTTACTTTATTTTACAAAGGGGAAAACAAAGACCTTCAGAAGGATTCGTACGCCGATTGAGAAATGCCGTCACTGCGGTCAGGAAATTAAAGACTATGGAGGGCACCGGGGAGCCATGAATCCAAATGGCGTAAACCTTTCTGACGTGTGGAATGATATCACTCCCGTTCGCCATTGGAAATTCAAAAGCCGTAAAAGAACGTTAAACCAATTATCTACTAAAATTCTGGAACGCGTTGTCCAGATGTCTACTCGTGAGTGTGATATGGTTCTTGACCCCTTTGGCGGTAGCGGGACGACCTACGATGTATGTGAGCGACTTGGTCGCCATTGGATCGGAATGGATCTGGAAAGCTGCGAAGTCATTATCGAACGTCTACAGAACGCGAATCTGAGTCCGCACAAATCAGACGATTTTGTTGAAGAATAATGAAATTCGATACGAACTCGGAAACAGTTGTCGCCGCCCTTAGCCAAGATCTTACCTGTAAGTTGTTCCCTCCGGAACTTCAATTGATTCCAAACATGAACGACATCTATGAGCTGGAACTGGCGTTTTATGAGAAGCTCATACTGTCCAACGTTGAATTGATCAGAAATTCAGCTTACTTTGCACAGGTAGGTGACAAATTTACTCGTCATTTTCTTATGTGCACCGGCGAATCGCTGAAACTTCCCGATCATTCTTCATCACGTCTGAAATCCTTTTTTGAAAAAAACATCTTTCGTACCGGTTATGCCACGCATGGACTTTTCCCTTATCGAGGTAAATTCCATCCACAGATGATCAAGGGATTGATGAATGTGATGGGAATCAAACCGGGCGATACGATTCTTGATCCAATGATGGGTTCGGGAACTGTCCTGGTTGAGGCAAGCCTGATGGGTATCAGATCCGTCGGCATCGATGCCAGCCCATTTTGCTGTTTCATGACTAAAACGAAGCTCGATGCACTTAATATGTCTTTGATACGAGCAAGAAGTGCACTGGAAAATTATGAAGATGTGTTTACTTATTTTCAAAAAAGGGTAGGCAAACCATTTCAAGCAACCAAGTCTCCAAGGATTAAGAAATCTAACAATATCGTGAATGTCATGGAAGAAGTAGCGGAATATGCCACTTCGAAAGACCGGCAAACTTTAATGGACAAGGATCAGGATACCCTAAATACTTATAATTTTCTTTTATTAAGCTATCTTGACAGTGCCGGGTATGCAGAAAGGAGTGCTCGAAAAACGCATCTCGATCAATTCCGATCCATCTTGGAACGTTATCTCTTTGTTGCGGAAAAGATCCAGAAGGTTATGGCCGGTTTAGAGCTGGAACCAGCAACAGCTGAGGTTTTTGAAGGAGATGCAAGAAAGTTATCTTTGGATGATAACAGCATTGATGGAATAATATTTTCACCGCCTTATAGTTTTGCCATTGATTATCTGGCTAACGATTCCTTCCACTTGAATTTTATGGGTATTGATTGTGACGCCCTTCACGAAAAAATGATTGGCCTTCGAGGACGCAATCTATCCGAAAAATATCGGTACTACCGGGAAGATATGGATAAAGTGATCTCGGAATGTGCACGGGTATTACGTCCCGGGTGCTTTTGCACGATAGTTATCGGAACCAATAATAACCAACTGGGAAAGGTGTTTGGAATTTCCTCCGATGAGGTGAAAGGGCTTCATGAGATTATGATCGAAATGGCTGCCGGTTACAGATTAAAACCCGTCAAAGTGATGAGTCGTCCCATCACCGGCATCTCGAATACAATGCGTCGTGAGTTTATATTGATACTGCAGAAAAGATTTTACTGAAGAGCACGTCCATCAGTTCCTTTTTTAATTTTAGGCACCTTATCGCTGATATTATCATGTTCTATAGCAATGATAAGCAGCAGACCATCTTCGATATCCAGGGCTTTCCATAATGGGAAATAAGGTGACAGTTCCCGAAAGTTGCCGATACGGTCAGTCAGATATTTATACATCTCACGGGTGGGCAGTATAAGTGCGCCGCCGATCAGAACTTTTTTCAAAATTCCCAAGGCCATTTTGTTTACGGAACGGTGACTTGAAGAAATATTGCCTGTCTCCCACTCCACACAGAAAAGGCGGTCTCTTACTTTATAGGTAGCATCCATCGGTCCCGGCCGTCTAACGGTCGCTATGTCGACAGGCGTTTCCAATTGCCATCCGAAGGATTTCAACTTTTGCATACAGGCCTGCTTTATAGGTTTAACGCCACTTCCCTGACCACGTTTTTTCCCTGGTTCATCAAACAGTGTGAATGATCCTGAACCCGGTGGCCATTCTATGGATCGAATAGCTTGGAAAATCTGCTTTTCAATTGTTCGCCATTCCTCTGTATGCGAAAAATTTCCTGCATCAATGATTCGTTCAATCTGCACAATCTTCATTGTCTAATCGTCATTTCTCTTTGCATTCCGGAGTAGTGCATTGCTTTCGAGACGTACTTGTTTAATGAGTTCTACAGGATCGATGTTTAGCGCCACTGATAAGTCAAAAATGGTTTGTAGTGAGGGGCTTTTTCGACCACGCTCAAGGAGGCTGATGTAAGTGCGGTGATAGCCGCTTTTAAACCCGAGTTCCTCCTGGGATAATCCGTGATCTTGACGAAGATTGCGTAATACGAGGCCAAAGGCCTTCATTAAGTGGTTCTCTTCGGTGTTTGCTGTATTTTTGATTGCTTGCATCGGTGCATAATCGTTGAATGAAGATTAGAAATCTACAGACTATAGTCTGAATATTCGCATTGCAAACACCTGAAATTTTTAATGTGGAATAAATCGAAGGAAGGGGTGACCTGTACCAGATACCTCCATCACCGCGAGGTTCGGAAGTAAGGGAAGATCTTTGTCATTTTCATCAAT
>MVQR01000313.1 GCA_002067815.1 Syntrophus sp. PtaB.Bin001
TCATTATCCCTGATCCTCTGAAAAGACCTTTTTATAAGGGATCATATCCTTACCGATCAGCACACGCACTCGAATATCTTTTTTCGATCCTCCATTCATCTTCTTCAAATCGACATTACCGGGAAAAAGAGTCGCAATTTCCCGGGCGGTCTCCTGCCCATCCGCCCGATAACCGACATTGCCTTTCGAATAGGAATAGGAATCGGCGTTTGACAGCCTGACTACGCGATAACCTCGTTTTTTCAGGTAATCTCCGACGTTTTTGGCCATGTGCCGAACGCCGTTGCCATTGGTTACTTCGATGGCCACATCCTCTTCACGGGTGTCATTCGGACGGGAAAGGCTGCGCATGGCCAGTGGGTCCCTGCGGATCATCAGGTTGCGGATGTGGCGGTCCTGATCAGACTCTGTCGCTTCCGCAAAATCCGTGGCCAGGAGAGACGTTGATCGGCTGTCGTCAATATCCCCCGGTCTGGTATCTGCGATTTGCGGTTTTTCAGAAAGGGCGAGCGCCATGTGCAGATTGTTCTCGATCTTCGTCTTTATTCCTGAATCCATTTGTTGCTCAGCGCCTTTTTTGAAGGCCATAACAGCTTCGTTATAACGTTTTTGTAGCATATAGGAGTAACCGAGATTGTTGTAGACATATCCGGCCCGAGGATCGAGTTTGAGGGCCTTGTCATAAGCCAGAAAAGCACGGGGAAAATCCTTGAGGGCGTCGTAAGAAATACCAATGCCATTATAGGCGCGAATGTCAGTTGCATCGATGGCGATCATCTTCTTGAATTCTTCAACCGCCTCGCGATGACGGTTCCTGTCCTGGTAATGGCAGGCGAGTTGGTAATAGGCCTCGACATTGCCGCGCCAGGGCCGGACCTGAGAAGAAAAACTTTTCGAGGAATTCTGGTCTACAGTACAGGCTGTAAGTATAAACAGCGGCAATAGAAGAAACATTGAAAAGGCCAGACGAATATATGGAATTTTATTGGTTGCGAGCTTCATGGTTTGCCTCTCAAAGATTAATCATAATTACGGAATAATTTATCTCTGTACGATGACACGAAACACCTGGATCATTGCCGGTCCGATGATGACGACGAAAAGTGACGGAAAAATGAAAAATATCAACGGAAACAGTAGTTTAAGCGGAAGTTTCGCCGCTTTTTCCTCTGCGCGCTGTCGCCGCTGGACTCTCAAGGTATCGGAGTGGACACGAAGTGCCTGGGCGACGCTGGTGCCGAACTGATCGGTCTGAATTAGCAGCGTGACGAGGCTGTTGACATCGTCCAATCCTGTCCGGTCGGCCATATTTTTCAGGGCTTCTCTGCGGGATCTGCCGATCCGCATTTCCATATTAACAGCCTTGAATTCTTCCATAAGGGGAAGGCAAGTAAGCTTCATTTCCTCGCCGACCCGGTTGATGGCCTGATCGATCCCCATCCCTGCCTCGACGCAGATCACCATGAGATCCAATGCATCGGGAAAACCCTCCATAATCTTTCCCTGCCGCACCTCGATTTTATGGCGCAGCCAGAGATTGGGCAGGTAAAAACCGGCCAGGGCGAGAAGAGCAAGAATCAGAATTACCATCATAGGGGCCATCTCTACGTTGAGTAGCGGCTTAGTCATTAAGAAAAGCCCAGGAAAGATTATGGCCAGCAGGATTTTTACACCCCAGAAAATCTTTACGGCGTTCGGGTTCCGATAGCCGATTCTGCCTAGCGGCTTCTTGAGCAAGGCCAGCTCTTCCTCGTTTTTCGGCCTGGCGAACCGGCCGAAAAATCCGGCGACACCAGAAAAAAATTTATTTAACCACGAAGATTCGACTGCTTCAGCATTATTCAAACTGAGTGGCTGTGAAAGGGGAATTCCGCGCTGGATTTTGGCCAGGAGATTGCCATGCTCCCGGGCACTGCTGATGTATAGATAAATTCCCGTAATAAAGAGAAATACCGAACTGAAGATCAGAATAGGGATTATGATAGATATAAACATGGCGATAACTCCTGTCAAACCTTGATTTGAACGGTTTTTTTGATGACGAAGATACCGGCGATCATCATGATCAAGGCAATTAACACTAATGTTTTTCCGATGGAGTCGGTAGTGAGCACGGTAATATATTTAGGGTTAACTATGGAAAGAGCAAAGGCGACAAAAAAGGGAAGCGCTACTAGAATAATGGCGGATAAACGGCCTTCCGCCGAAAGCGTTTTAATCGTGCCCTGTAACTTGAACCTCTCCCTGATAATGCGGGCGATGCTTTCCAGAATTTCTGCAAGGTTGCCACCCGATTCTCTCTGGATTAAAGCCGCGATGGCGAAAAATTTAAGATCTGGTGAATCGACCCTTTCTGTAAGGTTGTGCAGGCTTTCATCAATACCCAGACCGAAATTGATTTCATCGACGACCTTGGCGAACTCGCCTCCGAGGGGGTCTTTAAATTCCCTGGCTACCATCTGCAGGCCGCCGGGGAAGGCATGTCCGGCTTTCAAAGACCGCGCTATCAGGTCGAGCGCGTCGGGCAACTGCTCACCGAATTTTTTAGTCCGCCTGCTTTTTTTGAATTTCAGATAAAGAAAAGGGAGCGACGCCATAGAAACACCGGCAGGCAGGGCGATAAATAATGTTTTCGTCAATAAATTAAAAACCAGTATGCCTGTTACAAACAAGACAACAGAGCTGAGAACGAAGACGCCGATAGGATGGGTCGATCCGGCTTGTTCCATAAGGCGTTCGGAGGGCAGCAGACGACGAACTCGAGAAAGAACCCTGTCGAGCCAGGGGATGCTGCTCAACTCCTTTTTTTTCTTCGTGATGTCGATGCTGCCGGCGAAAAGGCGATCTCTTTGACGGGACAAAGTGCGAAGCTGCTGGGCGATGCGTCTCTTCTCCGGGTTCCTTATTCGGGAGAGCATTGAAAAGAAGAGAAAAATGCCTTCGATGAGCACTACGGCAGCGACAAAGATAATGACAACCGGAAGAATGTCCATGATGTCCCTCCTATAAACTCATGACCCTGTCCGGAGAAAACATGCGCTGCGGTACAGGAATCCCCATAGACTTGAAGCGTTCAAGAAAACGCGGCAAAACAGGGGAGACTTCAAACCTGCCCTTGACCTGCCCTTTGGAGTCTACGCCTGTCTGCTGGAACACAAAAATTTCCTGCATGGTAATGACGTTGCCTTCCATTCCGGTAATTTCCTGGAGACTGACAAGTTTTCTGCTGCCGTCCACCAATCGGGCGACCTGAACTATCACATCGAGGGCGGAGCTGACATAGCGTCGAATGGCATCGTTGGGGATGTTCATGCCCGACATTGCCACGAGAGTTTCCAGACGCAGCAGGGCGTCACGGGGACTGTTCGCATGAATGGTCGTCAGTGAACCGTCATGTCCGGTATTCATCGCCTG
>MVQR01000314.1 GCA_002067815.1 Syntrophus sp. PtaB.Bin001
CCCCGACTCGGGAAACTATGCCGCGCTGGGATATGCTGAAGAGAGCGGTTTTCCCTTCGAGATGGGAATGATCCGTAATCATTATGTGGGACGAACATTCATTCAGCCGACTCAGCCGATGAGGGATTTCGGGGTGAGGGTCAAGCTGAATCCCGTAAAGCCTCTGATAGCGGGGAAGAAGATTCTGATCGTCGAGGATTCCATCATCCGGGGGACTACGAGCCGCAACAGGGTTCGCTATCTCCGGGAAAACGGGGCTAAGGCTATCCATATGGCGATCAGCTGTCCCCCGACACGTTTCCCCTGTCCTTATGGAATCGATTTTTCCGCAAAGGGAGAGCTTCTTGCCGCCCAAACCGGGGAAGATGCAGAGATTGCAAGGTTTATAGGGCTCGATTCCATGCACTACCTGAGTCTGGAAGGATTGGTCAGGAGTGCGAACATGAATCCCGACGCCTTCTGCCTGGCCTGTTACACGGGGAACTATCCGCTGCAGCCGGCCGGAGAAATCCGAAAACTCTGTTTTGAATAACGGGGCAGGGACAATTGGAAATCATCGATTCTCATACCCATTGGGGTCCCTCAGTTTCCCTGGGCATTACCGTTACAACTAGAGAACTTCTGAAACAGGCCGAAGAGAGCGGAGTGGACCGGATTGTGATTTTCCCCTTCCCCTCTCAGGCCCTGGCCTATGAACGCATCAACGATGAGCTCCTGGCCGAAGCTGGCCGCATTCCCCAATTCATCCCCTACTATTACATCCCCGACGACCTGCGCCCGATTCCCCGAAATCGGGGCTTCTTCGGTGGCAAATGGCACTGGACGCGGGGCATTCAGGATTGCTCTTCGCAATACGATGTCCTGGACGACCCATTGCTGCCGGAGTTCCTTGAGAAATCGGCGGATATCGGGTTGCCGCTCATCGTTGAGGAAGAGCTGGAATTTACCGTGGCGTTGGCAAAACGTTCCGGAAAGCTCAACATCATCATCCCTCACCTGGGCATGCTGGGCGGCAATCCCCTTGATTTTCTCGCCGCCTTCAAAAAGCATGAACATGTCTTTTTCGATACGGCTCTGGCACAGCCGCAGACTATCCGTCGGTTTGTTCAGGAAGTGGGAGCACAAAGGGTTCTCTTCGGTTCCGATATCCCCTTCGGCTCAATGAAAAACGAGCTGCACAAAGTCCTGTCCCTTTCTCTCAGCGATCGGGAGCGGGAAGCCATCCTCGGCGGCAATCTCCGCCGCCTGACCGGCCTTGCTCCATGCCCGGTTCATGAATAATCGCCCTTCTCGTCTCAGCCGTGTTATTTGCCTCCGCCTCATCTGATAACTCTTTCATCATAATCAGTGGATGGACTGGGTAAATTAAAAGCGCCTTGAAGGCTGGACCTTCAAGGCGCTTTATTAACTTTTTAAACTGATTGTCCGGCTGGAAACTCTCGTTTAGAAGGTAAGATCCAGCTTATTGAGCAGCAGGTAAGTGTCATCAACATTGGCATTTTTGTTGGTGCCCTTGAAATAGTCGCCTGCCCACAGATAACCGAAGCCTAACGTATAGGTCAGGTTGTCGAAAATCTTGTAGGAAGCGGTCAAGTCAGCTTCCGTACCATACTTGTGATCGACATAGTCATAAGTAGCCCGATTTGCTGCTGTAGTGATGACATTTGATGGGCAGGTTTTATCGGCAACGGCATAGGCCACCGAACCCTGGATATTCCATTTGGACGTCGGGTTGTATCCGGCGTAAACCTTTAATTCATGGGCATTCGTCATGGCAATGTAGTCGTAGCCGGTCTGGCCGTACAAAGCGCCGTTTCCGCCACCCAACATGCCTGCCCACTTGTTGGAGTAGTAGCCCCACAGAATCAGGTTGTTCTGATTCCAGGCTTTACCGCCGTCGCTGCCGGAATTAAAAGTTTTACTTTTGGGATCCTGACCGGAAACATAAGCATAGAGGGCGCCGAAATAGGCCGGACCTGCATCGACTTTAGCATGCAGATAGGCGTTCATTCCCTTCAGATTCCTATCGGAACCCATGACACCGTTGTCTTCGTAATCATATGCCCGACCGGTGTTATAGTTTAATTCAGCTTCCACAAAAACGGGGCCCAAAGTGGCCTGGACATAGGGTTGAATGGCCCAGTACTCCCTCTTGTATCCCCTGTCTCCTGCTGCAGATGGGGCCGCATATGTGGTTTGCGCATTTCTATTGTAAAAGATTTTCAAACCGGTGCTGCCGCCCGTGAATTTGTAAACGCCGGAAATATGATACCGGTCATTGTCGCCATCAGCCTGGCTGTGCCTTGTGCCCCAAGTCACACCATCGCCGACACTTTCATACGCTTTTTCAATCTTAAATTCCGCGGTAAAATTACCGAAATACCCCGTTAATACAATCTCATCGGCATCAGCATCCTGGTTCGCAAAACTTGTCCCCCAATTGCTGGTAGGTCCGCGACCAACCCGAATCTTCCCGTAGGGGATGGCAAAATCGACATAGGCCCGGTCAAAGCTGATGTTCTTGGAGTCATTGGCGCCATCGGCTCCATTCCACCCGCCGGCAGTACCTCGTGACATTTCTTCATTTTGATACCTTCCGAACTGTCCCCAACGTCCTTCCAGGGCATCGAACTGGGTGGTCAAGGTCAAGCCTTCGGCGACCTTGAATTGCGTTCCCACTCTAAGTCTCTGCGCAAAGAAAGATGCGGTGGTCCTATCGTCAGCTGATCCATTCCCGTTCTTACTCAATTGCCAGTCATTTGCCGTAGCTCCCATAACATAATAGGAACCGCCAAATTTCACATCTGCTGCGGAGGCGCTCAGGGCGAACCCGGCGGCCATCGCGACAGCTAGTAAGGCTACGATAAATCTTTTCATTATTCCCTAACTTCCTCCTTAAAATCATCTCTTTCTATTTATGGTTCCCAACGGGCATTAGAAAACCATCAACATTCACGTTGAGCATGTAAATTTAAAACCTTACTTCATTGTTAAAATCTCTCCCAGTATTTCACCTCCTTTCGGTCATTGCATTCCTCGTAAACTGCGAAAAATCATGTCACATACTACATAATCCGTTGCCTATCACCAATAAATGGCATATGTCAAGAATTAATAAGGTGGAATTTGGAGTTCGGCCACAAGCTTCCATGCTGGTAAATACGGGCTTAACCTCATAATAGAATCGATAAAACACTGCCGTTACATTTTTCGTGTAAGCGGAAGAATTGAATCGGGTTTTATCAGGTATCCGCTATCCTCTTCGGCAGCTTTTCTGTATCAGCTCTCAAAGGGGGTAGTCGTTGACACAAACCTTTGCGACTTGCAGGCTTCCGGAATTGCTCATATATGTTCCACTCAGACCGAAATCCACCTTTTTTGTATCCCTT
>MVQR01000315.1 GCA_002067815.1 Syntrophus sp. PtaB.Bin001
AACAGATTTCGAGTCAAAGAAAAACTATTTAAAGCAGCTTTTACTTATGGCCAAAAGAAACGAATATTTCGTTACTTGGCTGGAAAATACCAAATCTTCAATGATTAAAGATGGAAGGTTGAAGATCAAAAAGGATATTAAAGACCTGTAAATCCATCGTTCCTGAACTAAAAAATCAGGCAGGGCTCCCTATTATTAAACTCACGCTCTAATCTTCGATTGACGAATCAAATCTGCTTAAATCACTTAAATATCGGGACCTGTTGCTGTGAGGTGCTGTCGATTAATTGCATTTTCTCCTGATGAGACATTTTCTTGATGCTAGCCTCTCGTCTAAGAGCATCCGGCAAACTTGAACATGCTTCTGTGTAAGCCAGCGTGACAGGCCGTCGCGATCGAGTATACTTTGCCCCACTTTTGCCATTGTTGTGTTTCTGGACTCGTTTTTCCAGATTATTAGTCCAGCCTGTGTATAATGTGCTGTCAGAACATTTTAAAATATAGACGTAATAACTGCCCATTTTTTTATTAAGCGACATTGATATGGTATTGATATGGTTGTAAAAATCATCTCAGGCGGTCAGACCGGTGCAGACAGAGCAGCTCTTGATTTCGCCATTCAATATAATATTCCTTATGGTGGCTGGGTGCCTAAGGGAAGAAAATCGGAAGATGGATCTATCCCGGAAATATATCAGCTTCAAGAAATGCCTACCAGCGATTATTCGAAAAGAACGGAACAGAATATTCTGGATTCCGATGGGACTCTTATAGTATCCCACGGAATTCTGACCGGAGGCTCGGCCTTGACTGAATTCTTTGCTGATCAGCATAAAAAACCATGCATCCATGTTGATTTGGACAAACAATCCATTAAAGATGCCGCAATTACCATAAGCTCATGGATAGAAGAAAACAATATCGAAGTGTTGAATGTCGCCGGACCAAGAGCGGGAAAAGATCCTGAGATCTACAGGGCAACTTTAACTCTGCTTGAGACCCTGTTTGAGAAAACAATATGATGATTTGTTGAAATACACTCTGTAGGCCCCAATCTCTTCACCCTTATTTTACCTTTTCTCTGCTTTCATTTTAGAGAAGATATTGCAAATACTATGTGCGATCACCCCCGGCAATCTGATTATCAGTCAGAGGCTTGAAGCGATCATACCGGCCAAAATACCTAAACCCGTAATAATTAAAATTCCACTGAAAGAAAATGTCCCCGTCACTGTTTTTAGAATATGAATGAATAATGTGGGATGGAATCCTAATAAGGCAAGTGACAATATAACCAGCGGAAGGATAATCCACTGTGATCGCCCGATCCATATTACCTCGATAAAAAAAGACATGAGGAACATAACAAGGACGAAATAAAGCAAATTAAAAAGAATTCCAAAAACGGAGATGATTTCCAGTGAATTGACATTATTCATAAGTTACCTCTAACAGAATATAATGATGAATACGGACAGATGCAAGAGGGGTAACTTTCAAAGAAACTTTTATAATAGGTTACGGCGCTTATATTCAGTTTATTTCTTATCCTATAATAACGCATGTCTTTACAAGACACGACGTTTATGTTTATTAAAATCTCAAACAACGGCGAATAAAACCGGAAAAAAAAAGGCCAACCCAAAATAAAACCTGGAGAAATTGTTAAACTCAGGATTAAAGTCCGGTCTGTGTCAGAGGACCTTACCTTGAACGTCGTTTAGCCGAAAAAGAGGGTAAAAATGAAAAAAATTTTTATATTTTTGATTGGTTGCATGATGCTTGCGGGCTGCACCAATGCTCAGAAATATGCGAACCTTTCATCCGGCGTTATAGATTGCCTCCCTGATGAGATAGAAATTGAACATGAAAGTCTAATTCCTATCGGAGGAGTAAGCAATTGGGAGGCATCCTGCAAGGGAAAGAGATATGTTTGCAGATATCAGTCAACGATCGGCGTGACATGCGCACCGATGTACACTCCTTTTTTACCTAAGGAAAATACGGCGGATGATTCACAGCAATGATTGAGATGATTGCAATTCCTTTGTAACGAAGCGTTTCTGTAGCCAAGTTCTATTTTCTTTCTGTAAATTTGACCTAATATCGTTGCGCAAGACATGATTGTATCTTGGGCTTTATATATCCGCCGCACCCGTTAAAAACCCTATATTTAACCCCTTATTTCTGAACTAATCTTTAATGGCGCTTTTGTTTTTGGCAATAACCGTATCAATTTCACTATTCCGTGGTGATCTCAACGTTTGCCATTGTAACAGTCTTTCCAAAATAGCTTTTGTCTTGGCAAAATCAGTATCAGAAATGTCTTGGTAGAAAGGCTTTTCCTTTTCGTCACTGTCGTGCGTGTCAAGCTTTGCTGTCTTATCATTCCTTTTTACTTCCAAGTTCCGTTAAGCCTTGAATAACCAACTGCTCCAGGGGTTATAATTCTTATGGCAATTCCTGAACCGTGAGGCGTGGCCCATGATCCACCTGTTGGCTGATGCCATGTCTTTACCTCAATCATAGCATTGGCCCCAACAGTCCGCGCTTCGTCGGCAAGCCATTGCAAAGCATGATCAGATGATCCGTACCAACCGCCGCCAACCTGCAGTAACTTTATAACTTCATATTTCACATTTACTGGAAATTGATCACTTATCAGAAGTATTCTATTCCATTGGGATTGATCTAGTGAAGGGGCTGCTTTTTTCTCTACCGTTTGTTGCGCCTTGAGGATAGGTGTTGATTGTGGTGTGGTTTGCACATGCCGTTAATAACACAACTAATAGCGCAATAAGAACATAGAACCTTTTCATTTCACCCTCCCTGATTACTTTACAAAGGTTTAAGAGCAATGATTCTTCATGTCAATACCGGAAATTCCGTAAACTATCTAAGAGATTTGAACCTGTTTTCGGAGAATGTTTTCACCTCGACAACGGGCGGGATAATAGCAGGGTAAAAAGCTATACAATGAAAAGGGGTTAACGATCTCTCGCTAACCCCTTTATTTTCTGGTGGAGCTGAGGGGAGTCGAACCCCTGACCTCTTGAATGCCATTCAAGCGCTCTCCCAACTGAGCTACAACCCCGCTGAATTTGGAAGGCGACGTTTAACATAGGCCTTCAATGCTTGTCAATAGATTTTTCTTGACAAAAGAATGCTCGCTAAGCTAATCAGGACCAGCGCCGGAGTGGTGAAACTGGTAGACGCAGGGGACTCAAAATCCCCCTTTCCTCGGGAAAGTGTCGGTTCGATTCCGACCTCCGGCACCAATTAATATCAAGAGGTTACAGTGTATCTGAAGCTGTAACCTCTTTTCGCTCTGACAGTTTCCTCATTTTGTCTTTAGAAAACATTTTTGGATTCATC
>MVQR01000316.1 GCA_002067815.1 Syntrophus sp. PtaB.Bin001
CGAAAGTGTGTTCATGCCGAATAATTTGAATACCGCTGCAATAGAAAACGACTTGCGCCTGGATGCTCAGCAGCCATGCGGAAAACTGGAATGGTTAAAAACCAGCTATCTTAATACGACAGATTTCTGGCGCTCTTTTAAGGGAGCTTTTGATGCGCATTCTGCGGCGCACGGTATAAGCACCCTCTACGGCAGGTATAATTTCTATCATGATATAGTTGTCCGCAACCGCAACAATTCATCGCCGGCCTTCTGCTGGTATGAGCCGTCTTCCGGCATCAGGAGCATTTCCTACAGCGAGCTCGGCTTCCTGGCCGCTGCGAAAGCGGGCAACTGGGCTCGCCTCGGCGTTGTTCCGGGACAAACACTCTGCATAATCAGGACGATTGGTCTGGAAATGACGGTCGAGCTGCTGGCTGCTCTGAAGACGGGATGCCGGATTTCTTTCCTTTATCCTCAGGGGAGGAGTCTCCTGCAGAAAAGACTGGAAGCCCTCAAACCCGATCATATTGCGATCGATGAAAGGCATGTCCCTCTGCTGTCGGCTTGGGACGAACTGGTACTGAAGGAAGGCGATGTCGGCAAAAAAAGCCACAACGAGCGGGAACAGTCTTTTACTTATCTTTCCGGTCAGGCTGTTTTCGCCTGCTTCAATCCCTGCGGTTATGAACCTCTCGTTCCCATCGATGTAACAAGCGATGCCGCCTATCTCTGCGCGCTGCGCGACGGGGCCGTTGCACTGGGCATCGGGCCGGGAAAAGTTTATGCCGCTCCCGGATTCCATTTGCTGGAGATTTATCCGGCCTTGCCGCTGGCCGGTCTGCTTTGCGGCGCGACTTATCTGCATCTTACGCCGAAGGACATCGAAGCCAAGCCGGAACTTGTTATCGAGAAGACCGTCAAGGCGTTCGGTGTGAGTAAAAAAGTGCGGGATATCCTGCTGGATAAGCAGGTGGAAGTCGGAAATTCCTGGGAATCCTGGTTCCGCAACCCTGCGGAATCGCAAGACCTGGAACAGTGGCATTATTTTATCAGACACCTCAAACTCGACGACAGTTATGCCTTTAACCTGCGGTGGGGTGCAGGGTTGGGTGGATGTTCCCTGTTTTCCGTAAGGCGGAAGGGCATGGCGCATATGACGGTTCTGCCGGTTCCCGGAACAGCCTGGAGCCTTGGCAAGTTGTCCGGAGGGGAGGGCCTTTCGGTTACGGACATCGGGACATACGCCCTGTCGGCGCCCGGTGCGCCGGAAGAAGAACAAAAGGCGACGGCCGATATCATCGTGAAAAACAGGCAGGAATGGATCTTTGCCGGAGTTAATGCCGTCCACCGGGAAGGCAGAACTTTTCCCGTGGAGGAAATGCTGAAGTCGCTGCGGGAGTTGGGAGCCCGCCACGGTTTTTTCTGTTCCCTTGTTGATGTCCCGCTTGCCGATCCGGGGAGTGGACACCGGATTGTCCTGCTGGTTTTCCGCGGCGCCGCTACCCGCTTTGATGAAGCCTGGAACTTGAAAGAAATTCGGTCGACGATAACTCGGGAACTGGGGGAAGAATACCAACCCGATAAAATCGACTTCTTGCCCCTGTATCCCAGATTTCTGAAAGGCGTTGAGGTGGATCACCAATGGTGCCGCGACGCATTCCTTTCAGGGGCTCTTGCCCGCCGGTTGCGGGGGGATATCTTCCCAGCCATTACCCGTTTGCGGGAAGTCATAATTAAAAAAATGAAGCATTGAAGAGAAACATTTGCCGGAAGGCATTGTAAATGCACTAATTTGATCCGACTAATAATTAATTATCGAAAGGAGATTCAAGCATGGCGATACAGGATGAAATTCCAAAATCACGTCTGACACTGAGGTATAAAACGGAGATCCACGGTCAGCCTGAGGACTTGACGCTGCCGCTTAGATTGCTGGTCGAAGGTGATTTTTCCCAAGGAACTTCCACGGACCGGAAAGTTGATCTGGAAGAGAGGCGTCTGCGCAACCTGAACGGCACCAACACCGACGCGGTCATGAAGGACATGGGGATGTCACTGAAATTCGCTGTGGCCAATAAGATAGACCCGGAAGACTCCGAGGATATGAATGTCGAACTTCCCATCGACAGCATGAGGTCCTTTTCTCCCGACGAAGTGTCCAAGCATGTGCCCAAGCTTCGGGGACTGCTCCAGATGAAGAAGCTTCTGGAGGAAGTCATTTCCAATGTGGATAACAGGAAGGAGTTCCGCAAACTGCTCAATGAATTGATGGGCAACGAGGAAGCACTGGCCAAGATGCTGGAGGAGTTGAAAAACTATGAAAGCATGAAGCTTCCTTTAAGCGATAAACAATAAGGTACTGACACTTCCGGTAACAAAACCTAGTTTAAAACGGGAATGAAACACACTCTAGCAAGGAGGATCGCAATTCATGGCTGATAAAACATTACAAGCAGAAAAAACCGAAGAAAAAACCGAGGAACTTGATCTCAAACGTTTCCTTTCAAGTATGCGTCTCAACACCGAAGTAAAAGAAGCTGTTCCGATGGTTCAGGACAACCTCCAGGTTGTAAAAGAGGATGTGAGCGACGAAGACCGTTTTCTTTCCGGTATGGCCGCTCTTTTGCTGAATGTTGATAAGTCATCGAAACGTCTGGACAAGGGTAGCATTCAGGAACTGATTGCCCGCATCGATAAGGCCGTCAACGATCAGATCAACGAAATCATCCATCACGATCAGTTCAAACAGATGGAATCCACCTGGCGCTCGCTCAACGACCTGGTCCTGAATACGAACTTCAAGGCCGACATCATGATCGATATTCTCGATGTCGGCAAGGATGAACTATACGATGATTTTGAAGCCAATGCCGTCGATATCACCGGCAGCGCTCTCTTCAAGAAGGTTTATGTAAGCGAATACGACCAGTACGGAGGAAAACCTTTTGGGGCTATCATTGGTCTGCACGAGTTTACACAGACACCCGATGATGTCTTCTGGCTGACCACCATGGGAAAGATTGCGGCTGCCAGTCACGCGCCCTTCATCGGCTCGGTTTCGCCGAAATTCTTCGGGTGCGATTCCATTGAAGAACTGTCCGCCATCAAAGACCTCGAAGGTCTTATGAGCCATCCGAAATACGGCGCCTGGAATAAACTGCGCGAGTCCGAACAGGCTGCCTATCTGGGG
This sequence comes from Syntrophus sp. PtaB.Bin001, assembly GCA_002067815.1. Classification (GTDB taxonomy): domain Bacteria; phylum Desulfobacterota; class Syntrophia; order Syntrophales; family Syntrophaceae; genus Syntrophus. The sequence goes on from MVQR01000316.1 coordinate 3,173, forward strand.
CTGACCCTGCCCAGATACATCACCCGTCTTCCCTATGATCCGGATATCAATCCCTGCCGGGAGATCAACTTTAAAGAAAATATCCGGGGAAACAACGATGAAGACTATGTTTGGGGGAGTGCCGCAATGCTTTTCGCCCAGAATATGGTGCGCTCTTTTGCCCAATCCGGTTGGTGCCAGTACCTGCGCGGTCCG
>MVQR01000317.1 GCA_002067815.1 Syntrophus sp. PtaB.Bin001
CTTCACGTTTTCGGAAAGCATCCTTGCCGGAGAGCGACCGGCCAATCTTATCGTCCTGCGTTCGTTTACCAAATTTTATGCAATTCCCGGCCTGCGCTTGGGTGCCGTCGTGGCCGAGCGGCGGGTGATCGAGCGCCTGCGAACCGTGATGCCGCCCTGGTCGGTAAACACGCTTGCCCAAACTGTGGGCACGGCAGCCTTGAGAGATTCCGAATATGCCGACCGAATACGCCGTTACATCCGCGACCGGCGCGAGGAGCTGACCGCAGAGATAAGTGAAATGCCGGGGCTGTGCGCATATGCCGGCACGGCGAATTTCATCCTGGTTCGTAGTGACCGCAAGGACATTCCCGCAACGGAACTGGCACGTCTGTGTCTTGCCGACGGGATTGCCATTCGTATCTGCGACAATTTTGCCGGTCTCGACGAGCGGTTCTTCCGCATCGCCGTTCGGACTGCCGAAGAGAACTGCCGCCTCTGCAATTCACTACGCAAGGCCCTTGGGGTTTCTGAAGGATTTATCCGCAGTAGATAACAACTGGGACGGTAATGGAAATAGAGTATCAAATCCTAATAGCACTTCTGATCGACCTTGCCGTGGGAGATCCACGCCGATTTCCACATCCCGTACGCCTCATCGGCCGCCTGATATCGGCGCTGGAGAGGGCGGCCCGAAGAGGCATTGCAAATGCCCGTACCGCAGGGGCCGCAACGGCACTGATTGTTATCTTGACTACGGTCCTGGCGACTGCCTTTCTTCTCGAAATCGCCCGTTGGATTCACCCCCGGGTTGGGGATGTCGTCTCGATCCTTCTGATTTATACGACTCTTGCGGCCCGGGATCTGGCGCGCCACAGCCTCGATGTGTACCGAGCGCTGGAACGATTTGACCTGCCTCAGGCGCGCCGCTTTGTCTCCCGGATGGTGGGCCGCGATACGGCAAATTTGACGGAAACAGGGGTAGTGCGCGCCGCCGTGGAGAGCGTCGCAGAGAATACCGTGGACGGGGTTCTTGCACCTCTTTTCTTCGCAGCAATCGGGGGTCCGGTGGCGGCGATGGCCTATAAAGCGATCAATACCCTGGATTCGATGATCGGCTACAAGGACGAACGCTATATCGATTTCGGAAGGTTTGCCGCCGGGATGGACGACTGGGCGAACTTTTTCCCCGCCAGGCTGTCTGTTCCGATCCTCACTCTGGCTGCGGTTCTTCTCGGTTTCAGCGCCTCCGGCGCTTGGCGCATCGCCGGGCGGGATGGGCGCAGAAATTTGAGCCCCAACTCCGGTTTATCCGAAGCCGCGTTTGCCGGAGCGCTGGGGGTCCGTCTAGGCGGGGTTATGGAACGCCGGGGAATACCCGTGAAACAGCCGGAGATCGGCGACCCGCTTGTGCCTCTCGAACGCAAACACATCCTCAAGGCAAACCGCCTGATGTTTCTGTCCACAATTATCGCAGCGGCTTTAGTGATCGCGGCAAGAAGGAGCGTTGCTTTGCTGGTGGCCGGTTGACTTCGATATGCCTAAGAGACATTGCCGAATTGGGGAAAAGATTTCTGAACTATCTAAACCTGGACACCGTTTAGTTGGTAATCCGGAATTGTAGTTTTTATTGCGGAAAGGCGGGTCTTTTTTGATCCTTAAGATCAAATGACCTGCCAACCGCATACAATAAACTTCAAAAATTCCATCTAGGCCATGAGAAAAAATATCACATGTTGAGAATTAAAGCAGTTGTTCCATCGGAACTACAAATACGTGATAACCACCTTTTACGGGATGTTCCTTTTTCAACTTACGGAACATGTCAGTAACAGTCGAGACTTCCTCGTCTTTTACGGCCAGCATCATTAAGGTGTACTTTTCCGGCCAGTATAGTGAACCTTCCTGTGCCAGATTTTCCTCATCCGGCGACCTGCCTATGACTCTTTCCATTTTGATATACTTCTTGATGCCGGCCCCCGCTAATACTTCCATAACCTCTTGATCCACCGTTTCCGCAAAGACAATCATCATCATCTTCATCGCTGTCACCTCTTTAAATTTTTCCTTAGTTTATCACAATGTGCGACGCCTTTGAAACCGCTTTAACGATAAATTCCGCATAAACTGATCTTTTCCGAATAATGATCTTCGAAATTGACCGTTTACCGGCGAAAGTCTCCCCGGAAATGAAGTTCAAACGTGACCGGCACGTCTCCGGCAAGTCGAAGCACTTCCTCCTGGAGATCGCGGTGTTTTTTTACGCTGTGTAAAACCGCTCTAACGACAAGTCCCTCTTCCTTGGGAATAACTTCCAGGGTAGGCAAAAGAAAATGCGGATTTGTTGCTATTCCCGCCTTGATTTCATATGCCAGAGCTTTTAAACGCAGAGCCTTGAGAGCTTCTTCAGATTTACAGGCCTCCTTTGCCGTGCAGGCGATACGGATCGCATCGGCTGTATTTTCCGGATTAAGTTGTTCCGTGTTGATGATTAGATCATAAGTTTCCGGGGCGTTCACTTCTCTGCCGTACATCTGGTTGACCGCATAAGCCAACTCCCTGTCGGCTTTCTCCACGATTTTGCGAGCGGATTCTTTGGCAATGTCCAGTCGTTCTGCCGTGGTTTCCACCCTCTTTTCAAAGGGGGCGATGACCCGTATCTTCAGACAATGAGGGACATCGCGCAACAGGATGTTTCCTCCGCGGGCCATGATGACGATGTTGTCCTGCAGCGCGTACTTGAAGATGATGCTTTGACTCAGGGCGACAAATCCCATGAAAGACCAGTCATACTTTTCCCATAAAGTGGTGTAACCGCCTGCATAGTCTTCCGTAGCCCGCTCCCATTGTTTTCCAGTCCGTTTGGCATCTTCGTGAATCTTTTTGAGAGGGATGAATTCATAGTTGAGAAGCTTTGCCGCCGCTTGCCCGATCTGTGTACCGCCGCTGCCGAATTCTTTGGATATTGTCAAAATTGCCACGTTTTTTCCTTTACGAAATTTCTGCTGTTAAACGGTCAAATCTGAATTCGTTGTGAATTTATCGATAATACAAACGGAATATATGCTTTTATCAAATTAGCCTGCCCCGAGGGGTGATTCAAAAGCTGATTTTTTTCAAATGTTTAAAGTTTCAATATGATATCTTTATGATAGATGAAATCAAGATATTGTCGTTGAGCGAATTTTTTAATATTGAATTGGATAACCAATATAGCATAAAGAGTTCGACACCTAAAGACGGAGTTGGAATTATGGGAACCGATGAAAGCGCACATCAAGAGAAGATAATAGAATACGATGCCTTGTATCAACAGTTCTTCGACAAGCCACCGGTTGACCATGCTTCTGCGGATATTCTTAAGAAGCAGGCGGATGCG
>MVQR01000318.1 GCA_002067815.1 Syntrophus sp. PtaB.Bin001
TTCCTCCTCTGCCTTTGACTGCTCATTTTCGTATTGGTCGGGATCGGCGCCGGTCACCGCGGAAACGCCTTCCTTAGTCTCGACACTTTCGGGAATATCGGATTCCGGATTTTCTTCCGCTTTCAGTTGCGAAGATACAACGTCCTTATCTGATTCCGCCTGAAGCTTCTCTTCATACCGCCGCTTGCCCTCCAGGACGGCATCGGCAAATTTCGAAGAAAACAGTTTGATCGCCCGGATGGCATCATCGTTTCCCGGAATGATATAATCGATATCATCGGGATCGCAATTGGTATCGACAATGGCGATGATGGGTATATTGAGTTTCTTGGCTTCATTGACCGCAATTGTTTCCCGTTTCGGATCAACCACGAACATCGCTGCCGGAAGATTCTTCATCTTCTGGATCCCCCCGATCACTTTCGACAGCTTGTCTTTTTCCTTCTGAAGTCTCATGATCTCTTTTTTCGGAAATGCCCGGACCGTGTCGTCTTCAAAGATCTGTTCCAGATAATTCAACCGGTCGATTCTTTTTTTGATAGTGACGAAATTGGTCAGCATCCCTCCCAACCAACGCTGATTGACGAAGGGCATTCCACAGCGCCCGGCTTCGTCGCGGATGGAATCTTGAGACTGTTTCTTCGTACCGATAAACAGGAGTTCACCGCCTTCGGCAACGGTATCGATAACAAAATTGTAAGCCGTTTGAAACAAACCTACCGTCTGCTGGAGGTCAATGATGTAGATATTGTTCCTCGCCCCGAAAATATAGGGCTTCATCTTCGGATTCCATTTGTTGGTTTGATGTCCGAAATGGACACCCGCCTCCAGCAACGCCTTCATTGATATAATCGCCATAAATCAACCTCTCTTCTGTTTTTATTTTCCTCCACCCTCTTCAACCCGGACGAAAACTTTTATTTTCAAAGCAACATCCGCCCGGTCCGAGGATGTGTGAGTTGCGCAGGCTGTTAACACAAAGATGCACAATTCGCAAGATAAATCAGAAATACAATGATTTTTGAATGTCGAGTCCGGATAAAAAACCAATCCTTGGTACCGTTATTGAATTAATATCCGGAAAGATCGGATCGGAATGATCAAATATTTCTACATTGACCAATATTATGCAAATACCGGGAACAAATGTCGATGCAAAATTTGCTGCTCGAAAAAGTCGAATATCAGATTGAAAAAACAGGTAAGGGAACGTGGCGACGTTTTCTTTATCCCAACGGCAGTTACTTTTCGGAATACAAATCGGACAGCACATTGTTTGGTCTTCCGCTTATTCATTACACTAACGGCATCTGCCCGGAAACAGGAAGACGCATCGTGGCTAAGGGCGTTCTGGCCGTCGGGCGACTAGCTGCAGGCGTATTTGCCATCGGTCATGCTTCTTTCGGCCTGGTCGCCGTCGGTCAACTGGCCATTGGCCTGCTCTTCGGTCTGGGACAGGCTGCAACCGGCGTGGCAGCCATCGGGCAGTTGGCTGTGGGGCTTCTCTTCGGCCTGGGACAGTTTACAACGGGATACACCGCTATCGGTCAGTTAGCTTTCGGTAAATATGTCCTGGCCCAGATCGGCTTCGGCGAGCATATATGGAGTCCGAAAATTTCGGACCCGGCAGCCGTGGATTTCTTTCAAGCGCTCCTTTCAAAAATACAAAGTCTGCTCAAACTTTGAGCAGGATACCTCTTTTATCATCGTTAAATAAATAGATCGTTTACGAAAGCCCATTCCGTCGCCATATCCGAGGATATTCCTTCGATCCGCTTTTCAAAATCCTCCCACATGGCTTTAGAGGTCAATTCGTAGCTGTGCCCCCAGAAAAAAAAGACTTCTTCGTTCTCCTTTGCCCGGTCGTACTTTTGCCGGAATTCCGGATCAAGAAAGTGGCAGTGGGGGTTGAACCGGAACGGATCAGTCGGCGGATATATGCGCTCTTCGCTTTGTCCCCCCCGCGCCCAGCGATAACCGGCACACCGCACGGAGCGGATAACTTCATTATTGTAAGCATTAAAAGGATAGCAGAAGCCAAGGATCGGCTTCCGGAAAATTTCTTCCAGCAGATCCCGACTGGCCTTTATTTCCCAGTCCAATGCCTCCCCCGACAGATCGGTCAAGCAGGGATGGGTCATGGAGTGACTGCATATCTCAAATTTTTCATAAACAGTCGACAATTCATGAATGCTGAGCCGCCAGACTTCCCGGCCTTCGGAAATCCATCCGAAAGACCTTTCTTCCCGATACAGGCCGGGGTTGAGGCAAAAGGTCGCCTTGGCCCGATAACGGCTCAGAATTTCAATCAATCTAAGGTCACTGACCAGGCCATCGTCCCAGCATTGAATAACTTTCATGACAATCCTCGAAAGTTGAGAATACCGGTCTCGTCATATTCCTCTCCGCCGGATCACCGAACCACCTGAAAAGTCCAGGGGCTGCTTTCCGACCGGAACGTCGGCACATACATGGGCCAGACCGAAGCTGGAAGGGCAATAACGCTTCCCTCAAGTTCGGGATAGACAATGTAGCGGAATTCATGGCGCCCGGCGGGTAGATTATTCATGAAATAAGCCATCCGCTCATCGTGACGTTCCTTGTGGGCGGACAATCCCCAATATTCAGAGTAGGAGGAAAAACGAGGATCTTCACGAAATTCACGGACCTCGAAGCCCGCCGGCAGGCGGTCCTCCAGAATGAGGAAATTCATATCCTCCCGGGCATCAACGGTTAATCGCACCTCCACTTCTTCACCGATCGCCACCTTTTCCCCGGGCTGCAAGGGAAGACGCTCGAGACGCCAGCGATCCCCATCGCGTTTTGCCTTGAGTCGGTAGAATTGACGCTCGATGATCAGGCCGGGGGACTGCATCGCCACCTCAGGCGGAACTGTATAGTCGAGATTTGCCGAAAGATAGAAAGCGCCTTGTGATTCCTTCCCCGTAAGACTTACCCGGTTTTCACCCCTTTTCAACTCCGTTGCAGGCAGAGAAATAACCTGACTTCCGCGGATCAGTTTTCCCTTCTCCACGACATATTCCTCCCGCTGCTTCCCGTTGACCAGCAGCCGAAGGGAATAGGAAGCATCAAACTCGCCGGTGGCGCCGGCATAATCAGACAGGGCCGTCACGACCTTTGCCGTCGCCCTCGTTGTATTCCACCAATGACCGGAGCGTTTTCGCACCAGGAATTCAGCCAAGGAAGAAACAAGGGGATCTTTGGAGTCTATCGCCAGCAGATTCGTCAAAAGCGTTGCTGTAGTCTCCACGGCGGAACCTGACCAGCGCCAGGAATACCACCAGGAAAGGGCATCTTCATCTTTCAGGTATGCGGCAGAACCTTCCTCT
>MVQR01000319.1 GCA_002067815.1 Syntrophus sp. PtaB.Bin001
GTGTATAAGGAAGGGATATAAACGGATGGCAATAAGAAAGTATAAACCAACCTCACCGGGAAGAAGATATCAGACGTGCTCAACTTATGAAGAAATTACTACTGATCATCCCCAGAAAAGTCTGCTGAAAAAAATAAAAAAAACAGGCGGTAGAAATAATTATGGGAGAATAACGAGTAGGCATATTGGTGGCGGACATAAAAGGCGTTATCGCTTCATAGACTTCAGAAGAGAGAAACTTGATGTGCCAGGTAAAGTTGTCACTATTGAGTACGATCCGAACAGATCTGCGAGAATAGCGCTGGTCAGTTATGAAGATGGTGAAAAGAGATATATTATAGCTCCCGCTAAAGTAGAAATTGGCGAGAAGATTTTAAGCAGTGCGAAAGCAGATATTAAGGTCGGCAATGCAATGCCTTTAAGAAATATACCCGTAGGTTCCTTGATACATAATGTTGAACTTAAAGTGGGAAAAGGAGGGCAGCTCATAAGGAGTGCCGGAAGCTACGGACAATTAATGGCTAAAGAAGGGAGTTATGCACAGGTCAGGTTGCCATCAGGTGAGGTACGGAAGATATTGATAGATTGTAGGGCAACAATTGGCCAAGTCGGTAATAATGACCATGAAAATATAAGCATTGGGAAAGCTGGCCGTACAAGATGGTCGGGAAAGAGGCCAAAAGTAAGAGGTGTTGTCATGAATCCGGTGGATCATCCCATGGGAGGCGGCGAGGGGAGGTCTTCAGGAGGAAGGCATCCATGTACTCCTTGGGGGGTGCCAACAAAGGGACATAAAACGAGATCCAATAAAAGCACAGATAAATATATCGTAAAGAGAAGGGGATAGGAAGTGGCAAGATCAATCAAAAAAGGTCCATTTGTTGATGAAAAGCTCCTTGATAAGGTCAGAAAGGCTGTTACATCTGGGAACAAAGGTGTTATAAAAACATGGTCCCGCCGGTCAACAATAACTCCTGATTTGATAGGAAATACGTTTGCAGTTCACAATGGGAAGAAATTTATTCCGGTATTTGTGACGGAGAATATGGTTGGCCATAAGCTTGGCGAATTTGCACCAACTCGTATATTCTTCAGCCATGCGGGTGATAGAAAGTCAAAAGTGCGGAAATAGGCGATTATATATATTGAATTATTCAGAGTGAGTAAAGATTGCAGAGATAAACTATGGAAGCAAGAGCAATAGCTAAATATATTAGAATATCACCTCAAAAGGCGAGGCTGGTAGTTGATTTAATTAGAGGCAAAAATATAGATGAGGCTAGGAATTTTCTAAAATATTCTCGAAAACGATCTGGGGAAATAGTAGGAAAAGTTCTCAATTCTGCAATTGCAAATGCTGTACAGAATCCGAATATTGATGAGAAAATTCTGTTTGTAAAGGATGTCTTAGTGGATCAGGGACCATCTTTGAAAAGATGGAGAGCGAGGGCTCAAGGTAGAGCTGCATCAATCAAAAAAAGAATGAGTCATATTACTGTTATTTTGGACGAAAAGTAACAACGGGAGGTGTGAGGTTGGGGCAGAAGGTTAATCCTATCGGTCTGAGGCTAGGCATCAATAAAAGCTGGAATTCGCGGTGGTACGCAGACAAAAATTATAAGGCCATGTTGTATGAAGACCTTGAAATTCGTCGGTATCTTAAAAAGAAACTGTATCATGCCGGTATATCCCATATAGACATTGAAAGAGCTGTTAACAAGGCTAAAGTGAACATATATGCTGCTCGTCCGGGAATAATTATAGGGAAAAAAGGCGCTGAGATCGAGAAACTTAAGAAGGAACTTGAAAAGATATCGAGTAGCGAAATAATCATAAATATATTGGAAGTTAGAAAACCGGAAATTGATGCACAGCTAGTTGCTGAGAATGTTGCTTTGCAGTTGGAACGAAGAGTAGCCTTCAGAAGAGCAATGAAGAAGTGCGTTTTGACAGCACTTAAGTTCGGAGCGAAAGGAATCAGGGTGAGCTGTTCCGGTAGATTGGGAGGGGCAGAAATGTCACGTACTGAATGGTATCGTGAAGGAAGAGTCCCGCTACATACATTGAGGGCAGATATTGATAGTGGATTTACTGAAGCGAAAACAGCATACGGGCAAATTGGCATAAAAGTATTAATATTCCATGGTGAAGTGTTGCCAGGCAAAAGGGAGTTAGATAAGCCATAAGCACGTTTGCAAAAGTTATAATGAGGTTATTTTATGTTAATGCCTAAAAGGGTAAAATATAGAAAGCTGCAGAGAGGTCGAAGAACTGGAACTGCCACTAGAGGCAGTCGAGTATCGTTTGGTGATTATGGACTTCAGGCAGAAGAATGCGGTTGGATTACGGCAAGGCAGATTGAGGCAGCAAGAATTGCGATCACCCGCCATGTTCGCAGAGGCGGTAAAATTTGGATTCGTATATTCCCTCATAAGTCAGTAACGAAAAAGCCGGCGGAAACTCGTATGGGAAAAGGAAAAGGTGCACCAGAAGAATGGGTTGCAGTTGTGAAACCAGGGACCGTTCTTTATGAGATGCAGGGGGTTCCGAAGGACGTTGCTAAAGAAGCGTTTCGATTAGCGTCTCATAAACTTCCCATAGGGACGAGGTTTCTTGCAAGGGAGTTGGCAGATGAAGGCTAAAGAGTGGAGAGAATTAACCCCGGAAGAAATAAGACAAAAAAATAAAGAGTTGTTAGAGGAACTTTTTAACCTCAGAATGCGTAGTGCTTCAGGACAGCTGGAATCAACGGCCGCTCTAGGAAAAATAAAAAGGGATATTGCACGCGCAAAAACAGTATTGAGAGAGAAAGGGGTTAAAGAGCAGTGAGAGAAAGAGGTCAGAAAAGGACGATTAAGGGAGTTGTCGTCAGCAATAAAATGGAAAAAACCGTAGTTATTCGGGCCGAACGTCTTGTTAAACATCCGGTATTTCATAAATATACGAGAAAGCACGTGAAGTATATGGTGCATGATGAGAAAAACGAATGTAAGATTGGGGATACGGTTGTAATCATGGAATCCCGTCCTTTAAGTAGACTGAAGAGATGGAGAATGCTTAATATCATTGAGAGAGCAAAATAGAGAATTTAATTCGAAAAATATTAATGGAGTCACATTATGATTCAAATGCAGACGGTACTTAATGTGGCGGATAATTCCGGTGCTAAGAAGGTAGCGTGTATCAAGGTTTTAGGCGGATCCAAGAGAAGATATGCTGGAGTTGGAGATGTTATTGTTGTCGCTGTAAAGGAAGCGATGCCAAATTCAAAGGTAAAGAAAGGTGATGTTATGAAGGCAGTCATAGTTAGGACTGCAAAAGATGT
>MVQR01000320.1 GCA_002067815.1 Syntrophus sp. PtaB.Bin001
ATGCAACCTACACAAACCAGGACGAGCAGATCAGCAACCAGTTGAATTTATTTAACTAACATTGGGACAGCAGTGGTAATAGGAATAGCTGAACAAAAGAACAATAACCGGCCCAATTGCGGCAAAACGCATTATTTTCTCCGGACTCCATTTTGAAGAAAAATGAAGGTGCAGGTAGGCGGCGTAAAAGCACCATAACGCAGTTGACTGGAGGTGGCGTTCACTCCAATTAAACGGCGCCCCCCAACCCAAATAAGCCCATATGGCCCCTAAGACTTGCGCAATACTGTACAGGACAAAGCCCCAAACAATAATTTTATTGAAAATTGGTATTTCGATTCGTTTGACTATGCCAATAAAGGCAAGCCAGCCTCCAAGAACAAAACAGGCGTGTGCCATAGCTTCTGAAATAAAGAAGAAAGGCGCAAGAAAAGCATCATGTTGAGGAGAGGGCGGATTAACTTTGACGGGAATAAAGAGTGCCGCCAAGCTGAAAAAAGCGATGGGAAAAATCCCGGGAAGCACAGTTTTTTTATCCTTTTCGAGCACCCCTATCATGCCTGACAGCAGGGCGAGACACCAGGGCAAAAAATAAGTCTCCGTAACCATGTTCAACGGTGTCAAGACATCCAGATACCTGATCCTGCCCATCAAAAACAATGTATTTGCGGCAAATCCAGCGCACAGCATCGCCATTGCCGCCAGCTCTTTTCGGAAAGAATGGGAAAGGAGACTGCCGGCATACAAGCCGGCAGTCAACGGCCACATGAAAAACATCTCAGAGAAAGACATCTTGATCCTCTATGCCGACTTGGAAAAGGATGTAACGGCTTTTGCAGGCATGGTTAAAACTTGAAGGTCAAACCGGCATACAGGTTTCTTCCCAATGCGGGATAGCCGCTTTCCGACTCATAGTTCGTATCGAATAAATTGTTTGCCGCCACATAGGCTTCGATATTCTTCGTGATTTTTTGAGTCAGCCGGGCATTCAAAACAAAGTAACCCGAAGTCCGTATTTCTTCCTGGGTCGGACTTGAAGGTGTCGGCAACTGAGAGTAGACCATCGATGTCGCAAGCCCATTTACATCTACGCGGGTCCCTATGTAGGGGACGGTGTACTGGACGCCCGCACTGAACGTATGCTTCGGAACGTTTGTAACCTTATCGGTCACTCTGTCATCGCTTCGATCTTCGGCATGGTTGTATGTATAACCGATCTTCAAAGTCAGAGACTCCAGCGGATAAAACTCAGTGCTGACTTCCACACCGTACATCCTGATGTCTCCTGCATTCATGTAAGGAGATGTTTTGTCAGCGGAAGTGCGCATGATGTAATCCGAAATATCATGCCAGAAAAAGGCGACCTCGCCCCAGGCATATTTCGTAAGGGAGCGGGACACGCCGACCGTATAATTGATCGCCTCTTCCGCATCGAGATTTTGGTTGCCGCTGTTACTGGAGTAAAGCTGATTCAATGTGGGAAAGCGGGTTTTTTTCGCCGCCGAGGCAAAGATTTTGGTCGAATCGGCAAAGCTGTAATTCAGGCCGATCATAGGATTAAAGCTGTCCTTTGTGTCCGGCGTGTCCAGTTCCGTCTGATTGGTGAGATTTCCCGAACTGTCCGTATTATTCCGATGGGCATCGGTCACATTGAACCAATCGTAACTCGCCCCGACCACGGCCGAAAATTTCTTCGTGAAATAAATTTCGTCTTCGATGCCTGCTGATCCGGTCCAGGAAAAGAACTTTTCGTAAGGAAGATAATCATCGTCGCGCTGTTTATGCGAATCGCCCCGGTAATTGAAGGAGCCCCGGATGGTATTCCAATCGACCGGCTTAAACTCGCCGATCAGGTATCCTCCAACGATGTAATCTTCGTACCGGCTCGTTGCGATATCCTTCGAGTAGGTCTGATCGGAGTAGGACACCAGTTCGTCTACGTGGTTGTGATAATACACCTTGCCTTTTAAGCTGAATTGATCCGTGATCTTCTGCTGGCCGCTTAAATCAAGCCCCCAGTCATTATATTCCTTATAGCGGAAAAAGTTTGAAAAGGCCGGCCTTGTCGTAATTACCCGGACACTGTCCGTCGAGGGAGGCAGACCTTTTTCCTTCGATATGTAATTAAAATTGATAAAATACTCGGATCCTTCGGAAGGTTCCACGCCGAACTTGGCCCAAATGCTGTCGGATGAATAATCCGACTGTTCGCGGGTCCCTCCGTCCTCCGTAACGGCACTCGATGTTGTCGTTTTCTTTGCCTTGGTGGTAATGGTTGCCGGCTTGGGTTCGTAGTCATCAGACATTCGCCAGCCGTGCTGCTGGCGATGTTCATAATTGAGCCAGTAGTTGAAAATGCCTGTCTTCATTCCATGGGTAACTGATTCCTTGTGATAGTCAACTTGTCCTCCCTCCAGATTCACCTCAAAAAATGGCTTTCCCTCCGCCGCTTTTTTGGTGACGATATTGATGACCCCGCCCATGGCGTTGGCGCCATAAAGGACAGACGCCGCGCCCTTGGCCACTTCAATCTTGGCCACATTATCGGTGGTGAACTGATTGAGATCCAGTTTCCCATATTTTGTCTCATAGTAGGGCACGCCGTCGATCAGTACGAGTATTCGGCTCTGATCAAAAAAGCCATGGATCGAAACGTTCGGCTCGTTTTTTGTTCCCGTAGAAACATGCATTCCCGGGGCAAAGCTCAACGCCTCGGCGACGGTCTTGCTGTTGGTCGCCTTGATCTCTTCGGCACTGATGACTGTCGTGATGGCGGTTTCCTGGACTACTGGTGGTTTTTCACCTTTCAAGAAGATTTCTCCCAGGGAGAACGTCTCAAAACCTTGCTTCTCCTTGTCCGCCGCCCAGACCGGAGATGATAATAGAAAGATGCTGCTGATCAATAACAACAATAACCCCTTGTTTCTCATTGAAAATCTCCTCGCTTATTATAAATTTTCCCAAAATGGAATTCATCCCGAACTCAGAGAGAACGATTTAGCGCCTTAAGTATGATCGCATCTTGTTATGTCATATTATTTATATGCCGGTAGCGGCTTATATCATGATATCCATATTGTCAAGCACATTTCTCCCCATTGCATGTGATAAAATAATTCTATCCTGAATAGAATTATAAATCGGATTGCACTCTTGTCCAAATTAGCTTTTTTAAGAAGGGAAAGTTGAACCCTGATTTGGTATAGGAATTTTGGCCAAATCACAAACACCAGAAGGAGGGCTCAACTATGAGGTTCAGTAGCATATTTAGTCAGTTGTTACAATTATTCCCTCGGCATGAATTTCAACATCTTGTGAAAGAA
>MVQR01000321.1 GCA_002067815.1 Syntrophus sp. PtaB.Bin001
ACAGTTCTGAAGGAACAGGGCATTCTCGTCAGATATTTCGATATTGAGGGCATTCGGGATTTTGTCCGTATTACCATCGGGACGCGGGAGGATATGACCCGGCTGTTGGCTGAAATGAAACGGTTGTTTTGAAAAAAAGGAGGCGGAGATTTATGAAGCGTTCGATTCTTTTACTGCTGCTGTCGGTGATGCTGTGGAGTTGTGCCAGTCCAGGAATGAAATGGGAATCGATCCCCGAGGATAAAAGGGCAACGTCAGTTATATATGAAATCCCAGGTGTAGGCGGCGATGCCCTTTTTCAACGTACGGTGAACTGGATGAACACCGCGGTCGTTAAAAAAGGAGGCCGAATAGTCCAAGCAGATAAAATCGGGGGATCGCTGAGTGCGAAAGTAATGACCACCTATAACAACATGTTTGTCGAAGTCCCCGCAAGCTATACGATGCGGGTCAATTTCAAGGACGGCAAAGTCCGCGTCACCTGTTACGATTTCGAAGACTACTGGGGTGAATACCAGAAGAGAGCAAGACCGGTGGAAGATGCCGACTTCCTTCGCCAGCTGATGAAAAAAGCGAATGAAAAGAAAGAGGCTCTCTTTGCCTACCTCAAAAGCGGCAGCCCGGTGGCAGAAGAGGAATGGTAAGAGAGAATTTCAAACGGATGGTTTACGGAAAATTCGTGGGAAATGGCAAAAGCTATTTCCCACGAATTGTGAGCTACTGAATGAGGCGGAGCTTGATCTCTTTGGCTATTTTTTGAAAGATAGCCTCCAATTCACTCGATGTAGGGGTAAAATAAGCATAATCACTTCCACTGGAAAGACTGGTAAGAAAATTTTGGTCAATTTCCGTACCGGTTCCCAGTCCAATGACGTAGATTTTAACGTATCTGTTTTTTAACGACTGGGCGTTTTGCTGAGCAAGTGTTTTTGCTGCTTGGCAGAAATAGGGAATTAGTTTGTTTGTGGGAATGCTGCAACTTTCAGAACTATATCCAGAAACCGGTCCCAGAGAAGATTCAAAGAGATACCATTTAGTATTCAGGTAAGAAGTACAACCCCAGTAGTTACAATTTTTACAGCTTGTTGTTGCTGTAGATTTACCGTCGCCCGTAGTAGCGGGATCGACAGTGTTGGAGCCGCTAGTGTAGTATGTGGAACCATTACCATCCGGTTGATAGAGATAGTTGGCAATGCTCATATAGGCGTAGTCTGAAGTTCGGCAATTGGCATGACCGGAAGAGCCCTGACCGACGACAACACCGTCGTAAACAGTGTTGTTGAATTTGAATGAATCCCTCAGAGCCGTGGGCATCCCATCGGAGAAGAAAATTAAATACTGCTGTATCCTTTGATCTCCCGGAACCCCGCTGTAATCGGGAAGTTGAGCGCCACCTTTTGCCAGGGAATCTTCCGTATTCGTCCCGCCGGAAGCTGACATCGCATTGATTTTGGTGTTCATCGTGGTGACGTAATTAGTTCCCAGGTTAACATCGACTCTGGCAGTTGTGGCAAAACTGGCAAGTCCCATTTTGTCTTCACTCTGTGTTTCTTCAAAAAAGCTGACAAATTTTGTTGCTGCTGTTTTTAAATCGGCAATTTTTGTTCCGCTCATCGATCCAGATCGGTCGAGCACCAGCATAATTTCCACTTTGTTCTTTTTCGCAACACCTGATGCAGCGGTCGCAATCCATTCAATACCGAAGAGCGATGCCAGATTGCCGGGAGAACTGACGGTTCCTGTCACCGTGATGGTATGATCGTTGGCATTTTTTGATGCGTCGAAGCTTACGGCTCCTCTATTCGTATCCGTATCAGTCATTAGATATCCGACGGAAAAGTTGGCTCTGGCAAATTCTTTAGAAAGTTCAACAGGATCAAGATAAGGATTAGAAATATTATTAGCCCCGGCAAGGGCGCCGGCATCGACGCTTTTGGAGAGTTCCGAGCGCACCGTATACCAGCGTCCAACGTCAACCGCCAGTGCCGTGAACCCTATAATCACGAACAAGAGCAGGGCGAAAATGATAAGAATACCGCCCTTCTCATTTGAGAGCGTTGTTTTCATGAAAAAGTCCTCCTTTCCCAATTGGTCTTTTCCGTTTTATATCTTTCAAAACACCGCCTTGCTGCTTATGACCATATTGTTTAGAAGCGGGGTATTAAAAAAAGTCTGAGAAATGGAAATAATCGGGGTTACCGGTGTAAAGCGATAAAATACTTCAACTACTGTGACTTCACTGATATCCGCTGTCTGGTTTGCTGTGTCAAACTCAAGATGACTGTAAATTTCATCGGTCAATCCGAGGTACGTTTTGTTGCTTCCGATGGAACTTTGCACGGCCAAAGATCCGGAATCGTCGCTGTTATCATTATCAATATAAGGTTTTGATTCATCAATAGCGGTTTTTGGATCGTCCTTTTCTCTTTCAGCCGCTTTAATTTTCCAGATATAGATATGTCCTGATGATTCCAGATTCAAAGGAAATGCTCCGTTCTGAAGCATGGTAATAAGGTCTGCGGCTGTATAAGTCCCTGTGGCTAAATCGCGTTCCCGGGAAGCGATGCTGCCACCTTCCCTTGCCAGATTAGTCAGGATGAGTCGGGCCTGGAATAATCTTCCGAAATCGATGATTGCGAAAGTGATAAGAAGCAGAACCGGAAGGATGATTGCCAGTTCCAGAACAGCTATTCCCCGTTCGTTCAAAAGTCCACATCCATAGCAGGTTCGTAAGATAGTCGGTTTTGTTTTGTTCATAGTCTGCCCTCAAGATAGGCGCACTGCCGAAAAATTTAAAACGCTCAAATTAGTTTTCAAAAACTTTCGTTTTTGTAAAGCGCTTGGGCGGTAATGAGTTTTTGTCCTGATGTAAAGAAATTTCCAATAAAAGGAGTAAAAAACGTGTATGTGTAGCGAACTCGAACTCTCATGATCTGACCTCCGGTGCCCTCTTCTTGTTTAGTTTCCCAATTTGTCGGATCAGAGTAACTGGAATTATCAATAGGATAGATGCTTATCTTGAGTTCGTTAGGATCGACAGCCATGGCAGCATTATCTTCTATGGCTTTTATTATTGATTCTAATCTGCTTAATGTCGTTGTCGTCCCATTATTCGTAATCTGAGTCTGGGTGCCTACGACAGCGATCCTGGTACCTTCTCTGGTTGCGTATTGAATTGTGTGCTGAGTAAAAAAGTACCAGCCGAAATCGAAGATTGCGAAAAGAAGAAGGAAAAATATCGGCGCTACCAGAGCAAATTCCACCGCATAAACGCCTTTTTCGTCGGAAAGAATTCGCTTCCT
>MVQR01000322.1 GCA_002067815.1 Syntrophus sp. PtaB.Bin001
GAACATTACCGACTCTGGCACAGACGCAGAATCATGGAAGCAAAACCGGGAATTACCGGTCTCTGGCAGATCAGAGGCCGCAGTCGCTGCAATTTTGATGATACGGTTCGACTTGATCTTCAATACATTCGGGAATGGTCTCTCTGGCTCGACCTAAAGATTCTTCTTCAAACTCCGTGGGCCATGATTGCAGGCAAAGGCGGATATTAAAATGCGGATATTTTCAGGAGGTAAACACTACATGTCAGGACCCTAGAAAATGAAAGCGGCATGTCCTTGAAAGCGACCCTGGCGCCGCGGAGAGGAGAATCAAGATGATTTTTATCGGCATTATAGGATACGGTTACTGGGGACCAAACATCGTCAGAAATTTCAATACCATAGAGGGGGCGAAGGTAGCCGCCGTCTGTGACAAGAACCCCGATGCATTGAAGAAGGTGAATACCGCCTGGCCGGGCATAAGAACCTCCACAGATTGCAGCGAGATCATCTCCGCAGAGGATATCGATGCCATCGCGGTTGTCACTCCGGTTTTTTCCCATTTCGAGATCGCAAAAAAAGCCCTGCAAGAAGGCAAGCACGTCTTTGTTGAAAAGCCTTTTACCTCCACTTCCGACCAGGCCAAAGAACTGATTGAACTGGCTGCACGGAAAAATCTCACCATCATGGTGGATCATACCTTCCTTTTTTCAGGGGCTGTCAGGAAGATCAAGGAGCTGATCGACCAGGAAGTCCTGGGGAACCTTTATTATTTCGATTCCACAAGAGTGAATCTCGGCCTTTTTCAGCACGACATCAATGTCATCTGGGATCTCGCTCCTCACGATCTGTCCATCATGGATTATCTCATCAAGGAATCTCCAGAAGCCATTGTGGCCAGCGGCACGTCTCATCTAAACGGCCATGAAGACGTGGCCTACATGGCCTGTTATTTTTCGAACAACATGATCGCACACATCAACGTCAACTGGCTCTCCCCCGTTAAGGTGAGGACTACGCTGATCGGCGGGTGCAAAAAGATGCTCGTCTGGAATGATCTTGAGGCGGACGAAAAGATCAAGATCTATGACAAGGGAGCGGAAGCGAAAACCCGTGAAGGCGTTTACGACCTTCTGATCAGTTACCGTTCCGGCGATATGTGGGTGCCCAAGGTTGACGCGACGGAAGCCCTGAAACTGGAAGCAAATTATTTCGTCGATTGCGTCACTTCCGGCACGGCTCCCATCAATGACGGACAAGCAGGGATGCGGGTCGTACAGATGCTGGAAGCAGCCGATCGTTCCCTGAAGAAAAAAGGAGCCATGGTCTACATATGAACAATTTTCTATGCATCGCCGACGATGTCAAAATGGGTAAAAACGTAAAGCTATCCAAGTTTATCAACGCCTACGGATGCAGCATCGGCGATAACAGCAAAATCGGCGCCTTTGTGGAGATCCAGAAAAACGCCACAATCGGCAAAAACTGCAAGATTTCCAGTCATACCTTTATCTGCGAAGGAGTCACGATTGAGGACGGGGTTTTCATCGGCCATAACGTCGCCTTCATCAACGATTCCTATCCCCGGGCTACCACGGCGGACGGCAATCTGCAGACGGAAGCGGACTGGCAGGTCGAAACAACGAGGGTCAAGAGGGGCGCATCCATCGGATCGGGCGCCACGATACTAAGCCGGATCACGATCGGTGAAAACGCCATGATAGGCGCAGGCAGCGTCGTAACACGCGATGTCCCGGATAATGCTATCATAGCAGGCAATCCCGCGATTCTTCTCAGAAAAATCAAATAGAAAAGGAGACTCTTCATGCAGGTACCTCTTCTTGATTTAAAAGCACAGTACAAGAGCATCAAGACTGAAATCGATCAAGCCTTGCAGACCGTTTTGAACGAGACCGCTTTTGCCGGCGGGCCCTTCGTTGCCCGCTTTGAAGAAGCCTTCGCCGCTTTCTGCGAATGCCGGCATGCCGTCGGTGTGGGCAGCGGAACCGATGCTCTCTGGATGGCGCTTATTGCAGCGGGAGTGGGTCCGGGACATGAAGTAATCACCGTTCCCGACACGTTCATTGCCACGGCTGAAGCCATCACGTTCTGCGGCGCGCAGCCGGTTTTTGTGGATGTCGAAGAAAGCACCTGCAACATGGATCCGAATAAGCTCGAAGAGGCCATCACGGAACGGACAAAGGCGATCATCCCCGTCCACCTCTTCGGCCAGCCTGCAAATATGGATCCGATCATGGAAATCGCCCGCAGGCACGGACTGATCGTTATTGAAGATGCCTGCCAGGCCCATGGCGCGCTGTACAAGGGAAAGAAGGCCGGTTCGATCGGCGATGCCGGTTGCTTCAGCTTCTATCCTGGTAAGAATCTCGGAGCATACGGGGAAGCAGGCGCGGTCGTGACCAACGATGACTCCCTGGCGGAAAAAATGCGCATGTTTCGTGATCATGGGCAGGCCCGGAAATATGAACATTCCATGATCGGGTGGAATGCCCGTATGGACGGTATACAGGGCGCAGTCTTATCGGTCAAACTGAATCACCTGGAAGAATGGAACAACGCCCGGCGGCGGCATGCCGGTCTTTATGGAGAATTACTTCGAAATATCGAGCAAATTGTTCTGCCTACTGAAGCTGATTATGCCCGCCATATCTATCACATCTACGCGATCCGCGTAAAAGACCGCGACAAGCTGATCAGCCGGTTGGCGGAACATCAGATATTCTGCGGGATTCACTATCCCGTTCCGCTTCATCGACAGAAGGCTTACGAATCTCTGGCAGTTCCGGCAGGCAGTCTGCCCGTTGCAGAACAGTGCGCCTCCGAGTTTGTTTCGCTCCCCATGTATCCGGAACTCAAAGAGGAACAGATCGAACATGTCTATGAAACTATCAAAAGCCTGATGCTTTGAAAACAGGAAGAGGCAGGATAGGCATCATCCTATGGTAACTTACATGGTCGAGTGATCGAACAAGGGATTTTCCCATAGGTGCCTGAAAATACACAGACTTACCTTATAGCAAGAAGGAAAGAACGGTTGTAACCGAGGAAGCGGAGCTTTATTTAACGGAAGACAAATCCGGATACAGACAGAAGAAAGGAGTTGAATGCCATGGAAATGAGAGACTGCTATTGTATTATGAAACCTTTCATTCCGCGACCACTCCAGATCTACTTACGGCGATGTTGGGCGTATCAAAAGCGGGCACGGAATCGTCACATCTGGCCTATCGACGAGCAGGCGGGAAATCCTCCCGAAGGCTGGCAGGGCTGGCCGGACGAAAAGCGATTTGCCCTAGT
>MVQR01000323.1 GCA_002067815.1 Syntrophus sp. PtaB.Bin001
GCAGACATCACGGGTATCCAGCACTTCCGTAATGACCGGCAAGCCGGCTTCTTCTCCGGCTTTGGCAAGATATTTTAAGCCTTGCAGCCCCAATCCCTGAAAAGCATATGGGGAAGTCCGGGGTTTGAAAGCGCCGCCGCGGAGAATGTCGGCTCCGGCAGCCTTGACCGCCAGCGCCGTTTCCATGATTTGATCTTCGCTTTCAACACTGCAAGGCCCGGCAATAATCACAAGGCCTTCGCCAAAGACGGCATTTCCCACCTTGATTTTGCTTCGTTCTTCGCCGGTTCCGGCTACTAATTTTAAATTATCCATTTTCTTCTTCCGTTAAAGCAATGAATATCCGTTGTAAAATGACTCTCTATAATCTTATGGTTCCTGTTCCTCGGATGTATTTCGAGAATTTTAAAGCTAACGGATGATTCAAGGCCGAATTAGACAGATTGGGAAGATATCATTTTTATTTTCCGTCAACAATGGAATTTTCAGACAAATAAATATTGAATTTAATAAAAATGAAGGTATAAATATACAGTTTCTTTGATACAATTCGTCATGTTTTTCACCGTTTCCGTAATTAATTCCCTGCTTCTCAACTAAAAATTGCTGCTGATTGACCGCCTTGTCGTTCCGGCCTGCTTCCTGAATAATGGCCCCTGAGATTGGAATACCTGTGAGAAAAGAAACGATGGACGCTCAAAGTAAGAAGATCGAATTGGAGAAACGCATCGCTGAACTGGAAGCGGAAAACGCTGATCTCCGGCAAAGGGAAGAATTATGGCTGCAGACCAGGGAGCGGGAAATACAGATGGAACAGCATTTGCGGAGTCTCGGTTCCGATTTTCCGGAAAATATCGACTCTCTCACCAAGCTCTGCCTGGATTTTCTCGGCGGCAATTTCGCTTTTTACATACGTCTACGCGACGACAGACTTGTTTGTCACGGTCAAGGGAATTCTTCTTCGAACTTTAATCCCGCCAAGAGCCTGATAAGCCGCCTCTGCCGCGATCTTATCCAAAAGGGCAACGAACAATTTCTTCATATTCCCTGCCTAAAAGATATTGCATATTCCGATGAGATAAAATCAGACGCCTTTGCCGGAAAATTTGAAACATTTCTTGGGTGTGCCGTGGAATACGGTAATTCCCGAGTCGGCGTGCTGGGTGTTCTATATCGAGATCCTTTTACCCCCAACGAACATGATAAGCACATCATGACCATCCTTGCGACGACCATTGCGGATGAAGAACGGCGGAATGAAGCCTTGGAGGCACTTCGAGAAAGCGAACAGAGATTTCACAACCTTGCGGATTATCTGCCTGGATTCGCCATCCAGGGTTACCGCCCGGACGGCACTGTATTTTATTGGAACAAGGGAAGCGAGGATGTGTACGGCTATGCCGCCGAAAAAGCTATCGGAAAGAATCTGGGAGAACTCATTATCCCGGAAAACATGAAACGGCTTTTTTACAAATTTTTAAAGACTGCCGAAGTCGTCAAGAAATCGGGAGAATTCATGCCCCGTGGCGAATTGCTTTTGAAAAGAAAAGACAACTCCCCAATATCCGTTTATTCCGTCCACACCGCCGTGTGCACTCCGGAGCGGGAGCCGGCGTTGTTCAGTGTAACAGTTGATCTCTCTCTGCAGAAGGAAACTGAAAAGGCCCTCCAGAAAAGTGAAGAACGTTTCCGGAATCTGGTCAACGGCATCCATGACATTGTATATTCTGTTGATGCAGATGGTTATTGCACCTTTATCGGCCCCCAGGTCAGCCGTTATGGTTTCACCCCTGACGAACTTTTGGGAAAACGCTTTCTGGACCTGGTCTTTGCCGAAGACCGGAAGTTGCTGGCCGACGATTTCGAAAAGATCCGCAGCGGATTGCGACCTGACTACCGTACGGTTTTCCGGACGATTACCAAGGAGGACCGTATTATCTGGTGGGAAAATACCGGATCAGCCCTGTATAACGATGCCGGCGGGTTTGAGTCTCTGACGGGGAATTTGCGAGACATCACCGCACGCAAGCTTATGGAAGAAAAGTTGCGGTTTACTAGGAAAGAACTGAGCGTGAGAAACCGGATCGGCCAGATTTTTTTGACTCTTTCCGATGATGACCGGATCGGCGAAGAACTGCTTGCCTGTATACTCGAAGCTACGGAAAGCCCTCATGGTTTATACGGATTAATTGATTCTAAAGGCGACCTATCCTCCCCTTCCCTGACGACGAAAGTCCCGGAGCAATACCGAATGGCAGGCAAACAACTTTCATTTTCCCGGGAATGCTGGAAAGGCATCTGGGAACAAGCCTTTCAGGAAAAAAGGACGCTCTGCCTCAATATGCCTCTTTCGGTACCGGAAGGGCACATCCCTATCTCCAGAGCATTGGTTGTTCCCATTATCGATCACGATGAAGTGATCGGCAATATCATGGCGGCCAATAAGAAGACGGACTATGATGCCGGCGATATTTCCCTGCTGGAAGCAATAACGGATTATCTCGCACCGGTTCTCCGAGAAAAACTTCAAAGGGACACGGAGGGGAAAAAACGCCGGCAGGCGGAGGAAGAGCGGCTCGAGATGGAGCGCCGCCTGCATCATGCCCAGCGACTGGAAAGTCTCGGCATCTTGGCCGGAGGAATCGCTCACGATTTCAACAATCTCCTCATGGCCATTATGGGAAATCTGGAGATGGTAAAGTTGGAGATTCCGTCGTCATCCAAGGCGCAAGCCTATCTGGATGCCTCCATGAACTCCTCTTTGCGGGCGGCGGACATTACCCGACAGATGCTCGCCTATTCCGGCAAGGGACGATTTCTGATCCGGGATGTTGAACTCTGCACCCTGATTGAGGAGATGCTGCCTTTACTGCAGAGTTCACTCTCGAAAACAGCCGTTTTACAACTCGACCTGTGCCGTCCGTTTCCCGTTATACTGGCCGATGCCGGGCAAATCAGACAGATCCTTATGAACCTTGTCATCAACGCCTCCGAAGCAATTGGGGAGCAGCCGGGAACAATCACCCTCAAAACCGGCGTAATCTCATGTGATGACGCCTTCCTCCTTCGGAGCCGTCTGGAAGAGAAACCGCATGCAGGACGGTTTGTAGATCTGCAAATTGCCGATACTGGATGCGGCATGGACAGCGCAACGTGCGATCGCCTGTTTGATCCGTTCTTTACGACGAAGTTTACAGGAAGAGGACTAGGCATGTCGGCTGTGCTGGGCATCGTCCGCGGACACGGGGGCGCCCTCATGGTTGACAGCGAACCGGGAAAGGGAACTATTGTCCGG
>MVQR01000324.1 GCA_002067815.1 Syntrophus sp. PtaB.Bin001
TTTAGCCATTATCCTCTTCCGTATTTCTCCAAGAATATCTACCAGTTCCCGGTATTCCGCTCCATATTGCCTTTCAAGTTCCTCTCGCAGACGCTTGGCCAGGGCCGGACTCTTTCCTCCCGTGGAGACAGCGATCATCAAATCTCCCTGCTCAACAATCGAAGGCAGGATAAAATCGCAACGATCCGGATCATCCACTACATTGATGGGAATCCCGCGGCTCCTGCAGTCCCGCATCACCTGCTCGTTCAATGCCTTGTCATCCGTGGCGCAGATCACCATAAAAATCCCGTCGAGAGATGCGGGGGAATATCCTGCTGCCAGGTATCGGATCCGCCCCTCCTGCTTTAAGCGCTGCAACTCTTCCGATAGAGACTCACTGACCATGTTAACGGACGCATCGCATTCCAAAAGCCGCTGAACCTTGCGTTCCGCAACGACTCCGCCGCCGATAACGAGGCAGTTCTTCTCTCTCAGGTCAAAAAAAACGGGGTAATATTTCATCCGTGATGACAAATCCCAAGGACATATATAGACTAGCGCAAGGACGCTATCATGATGACCAGGAAAATTCAAGTCGCTTGAAATATCGACGGAAAGAGGTTATAAAACGACACATTCGTTTTATCAAAATATCAGGAACGCAAAGCAAAATCACAGGATGAAAAGAAGGGAAAGTTTTTTCAGTCGACAGGAGGCCGAACATGCCGAGCCGCACCGGTAAAGACAAGGTAAAATGGTTGAAAATCGTGCTGTCCTCTCCACCGGAACTGGTGGATGCGTTATCCAATTTTGTGACGGAACTGGGTGCGGAAGGCGTTTTTCAGGAATACCTAGCCCCCCAGGGTGCCGGAGACTTTCCTGAATCAACATCAAGAGAATTGGTAAATGCCTACCTGCCCTGTGACGTGCGTCTTGAAAACCGTCTGGCCTCCCTCAAAACCTACCTTCACAGTCTCTCCCAGATTTTCCCCGACCTTGACGCGCCGGAGCTTTCAACCGAGGTCATTACGGACCCGGACTGGGGGGAACAGTGGAAAAAATACTTTAAACCGCTCCGGGTCAGCCGCAATATCGTGATCAAACCGACCTGGGAACGCTACACCCCTCTGGGGCACGACATCGTCATAGAAATCGATCCGGGAATGGCTTTCGGCACGGGTCAGCATGCCTCCACCCGGATGTGCCTTGAAGCCTTGGAAGATATTATCCTCACAAAGCGCTCGCCGGCCTCCCTTAATGTTTTGGATGTGGGCACGGGTACGGGCATCCTGGGCATTGCCTGTGCGAAACTAGGGGCGCAGAAGGTCCTTTGTGTGGATATCGATCCCAAGGCAACGGAAATCGCACAGGAAAATATCACAATCAATCAGGTGGAAGATCGGGTTACCGTCACACAGCGAGAGATCTCGACTTTAACTGATTCTTACGATCTGATTGTCGCCAATCTTACTTCCAAGCTGTTGATCAAACTTAAAAAATCCCTGATATCACTTCTTCGCCCCGGAGGTTATCTGATCCTCTCGGGCATCATCGATCAGAATCGAAGCGATATTGAAACCCATTTTTTTAATGGCACCCTCGTTCCCCATTCCAGCGCCATGGAAAAGGAATGGGTCTGTTTTGTGATGAAAAAAGAAACGGAACAGCCTTGACACTTCCCCGGCTCTATTACCCCAGCGCCTTGACTGTCGGCAGCATTTGTTATCTGGTCGAATCCAATCTGCACTATATCCGGTCTGTTCAGAGGATGAAGAAAGGTGGCAGGCTCTCACTTTTCGACGGACGCGGTCAGGAATACACGGCAGTCATTGTAAATATGACAACGGAACAGGCCATTTTGGAAATTCTTGACAAGAACTACCCACCGGCCAGACCGGCTCGCATCACACTTTTCCAGGCGCTCCCCAAGGCGCAGAAAATGGACTTTATCATCCAGAAAGCCACGGAACTGGGTGTCGATGAAATTCGGCCTTTCGTTTCGGAGCGCTCTATCCCCAGGCTGTCAGCAGAAAAGTCACGCCTCAAAACGGAACGCTGGCGAAAAATAGCCCAGGAGGCAGCAAAGCAATGCCGCAGATCAGACGTGCCGGAAGTAACGGAAATTGTTACCCTTGCAGATATTCTGAAAGCGGTTGAACCCGGTGCGTGTAAATTGATTTTCTGGGAAGATGAATCTCGGCTGGGATTGCGGAATGCCCTGCAAAGATTCTCCCAAACCCCGGTCTTTTCTATTATTGTGGGACCGGAAGGAGGGCTGACCGCCGATGAAGTAGCAGCGGCAACAGCGGCAGGATTTGTTTCCGTCAGCTTGGGAAGGCAGATCCTCAAATTGGAAACAGCGGCTGTCGCCATTCTGGCCGTTCTTCAATATGAAGCCGGCTTTTTTGAGGTCGAATCTGAAAATTAAGAAATAGAATCAAATCTTTAAGGAATAGCAAATGACATCTTATCGATATGGGGGATTCTGGAAAAGAGGCTTTGCCTTTCTTGTCGACAGAATGATCCTTTTTTTTATTTATATGATTTTTTTATTTGTCGGCAAGGCAGCTCTTAACAGCGGTTTTAATAGCGTGGAATTAGAACTGTCGCAACGTTTCCTTATTTACTATCTGACGATGCATCTCCTCGGGATGCTTTACTTTACCTACTTTCACGGCACGACGGGACAGACGCCGGGAAAGATGCTTTTCGGCCTGCAGGTAATCCAGTCCTCCGGCGAGCAGATGACTCCAGGTATCGCCTTCCTCAGGTGGGTGGGGTACATTTATTCGGGTTTGATCCTTAATCTAGGATTTTTCTGGATCATTTTCGATCGTAAAAAGCAGGGCTGGCACGATAAGATTGCTGGGACACTGGTTATTTGCCGCCATGAAGTCCCTCCGCCAGCCGAATCCGATCAAAAAATGCCTTGACAAAGCAGGGCATATCTTATAATCACACAACAGTTTGTAAAGACTCTCCGACATCAGGTTGGGTCGGTAGCTCAGTCGGTAGAGCATCGGACTGAAAATCCGAGTGTCGACAGTTCGATTCTGTCCTGACCCACCATTCAAAAAAAGGACTTAACCAATTTAGGTTAAGTCCTTTTTTTATGGCTGTGCACTACTGTCCGGAATAATCAGTGAATAAGTTCAATTGGTTACAGTTTTGGCTCATGTTATTTTTGTAATCATTAAATGTAAGTATTTGAAACAATGATGTTCTTTCAAAGAGGTGTAAGAAAATCGAGCGTTGTTTACAATTTATCGGGATAAAAATACCGGAGCAGTTTTTCTTCAGGGGTAAGTCC
>MVQR01000325.1 GCA_002067815.1 Syntrophus sp. PtaB.Bin001
ATTTCCCGACATGGCCGGACATTTTTCCGACCTCGCTGTTGAGGAAAAGGCGAATGTTCCGGTGACGCTGCACCCGCTCGACCATTCCCTTAATCAAATCGGTGGGATTGTCTCCTTCCAGCGTGGTGGAGACATTTAAGGCCTCTCCGCCTAGAATCCCTGACTTTTCGACGAGCGAAACCTTGAAGCCCTGATCCGCCAGAGACAAAGCTGCAGTCATGCCGCTCAATCCTCCGCCGATGACCAGCCCGTCCTGGTTGATGGCCAGGGATTCTCCCGTCAGGGGTTTCAGGGAGCTTGCTCGGGCGATGGACATACGCACCAGTTCGATGGCCTTCTTGGTTGCGGCCTCCGGTTCCGACGAATGGACCCAGGAACATTGATCCCGGATGTTGGCCAGCTCGAAGAGATAGGGATTCAGCCCGGACTCCCGCAGGGTCTCCCGGAAAAGGGGTTCGTGAGTCTGGGGAGTGCAGGACGCCACCACGACCCGGTTGAGCCTGTATTCTTCAATCTTTTTCTTGATCTCCGAGAGGCTGGCATCAGAGCAGGTGTACATCGTGTGGGAGGCGACGGCCACATAGGGATCGCCGGCAATCGCTGCGGTCACCTTTTCGACGTCGACCGTAGAGGCGATGTTGATCCCGCAGTGGCAGACGAACACGCCGATACGCGGCTCTTCATCCGTCACGTCGTGTTCGACGGGATAACTCTTCTTGGAAATAAGGGTATTGCGCGCCTCCGCCAACAGTTCCATGGACATGGCCGCTGCAGCACTGGCCTGGGTGACCGTTTCCGGGATGTCCTTCGGCTCCTGGAAAGCGCCCGCGACAAAGACGCCGGGCTGCGATGTTTCCAGAGGCAGAAACCGACTGGTCTTGCAGAATCCGAATTCGTTGAGCTCGATGCCTAGGCGGGCGAGGCTCTCCGATACCTCCGGGCGAGGCTCCAGTCCGACCGCCAGGACCACCAAGTCGAAATCCCGCTCTACAGGTTTGAAGTTTTCGTCGAGATACTTCAGCCGGATATCCCGGGAGCCGGGAACCTGGATCGCCCGGGAAGGGATGCCCTTGATGTATTCGATGTTGTCCCGGCTGCGGGCGCGTTCGTAATAGGCATCGAAGTCCTTCCCGAAGGACCGGATATCCATATAGAAGATTGTGGCCTGCAGGCCGTCGATATGCTCGCTGGCCACCAGTGCCTGTTTTGTCGTCGCCATACAGCAGATCGAGGAGCAGTATTCATGGCCGC
This sequence comes from Syntrophus sp. PtaB.Bin001, assembly GCA_002067815.1. Classification (GTDB taxonomy): domain Bacteria; phylum Desulfobacterota; class Syntrophia; order Syntrophales; family Syntrophaceae; genus Syntrophus. The sequence continues at coordinate 1,252 of MVQR01000325.1, forward strand.
CTTTGACATCGCGGGACCCGACGCACTGTATCCAGGCAATCCGTTTGGCCTCCCGGCCGTCATCGAGACGGACGACATGCCCGCCATAGGGTCCGGCAGCGGAAAGCATCCGCTCAAACTGAACGCTGGTGACAACATTTTTGTAACGCGAAAAGCCGAATTCTCCCTTGCGTCGGGCGTCGTACTCCTTGAAGCCGGGGGTCAGGATGACGGAGCCGACATCCAGTTCCACGATTTCGTCTCTCATGGTGTGATCCACAGCCTTCTTATCGCAGGCCGCAACACAGGCCATGCATTCGGAGCATTGGGCGCAGTTCAGGCAACGCTCGGCTTCCGCCGCGGCATCCTCAACGGAGAATCCGGATTCCACTTCCTGGAAATTGGAAATTCTATCGGCAACGGGGAGTTCCTCCGCAGAAGTGCGCGCGCGCTTTTCAACAGAAGCGGAGGAGGGGAGAAGTTCTTCCGGGACCGGATGGACCGTTGCCTCGAAGCGATCGGCCGACATGTCTTTTCCGTTCAGATAACGGTCGATGGATTCCGCGGCCCGTTTTCCCGCCGCTACTGCCTGAATGACCGTCGCCGGTCCCGAGGCGTTGTCGCCTCCGGCAAAAATGCCTGGCGCCGAGGTCTCCAGTGTTTCGGGATTGACTTTGAAGCAACCCCGTTCCGTGTCCAGGCCGAGATGCCGGATCAGCCCGCCGTCGACCCCCTGGCCGATGGCGATGAAAATCCGGTCGGCGTTGACGGTGGCGATGTTCTTTTCATCATACCGGGGGGCAAACCGGCCGTCCTCGTCAAAGACCTGGGTGCAGGCCTTCAGCTCGATTCCGGAGACGGCGCCTTCGCCGAGAATGCGGTGGGGACCCCAACCGTTGCGGATCGCGATGCCTTCCGCCAGGGTGGCTTGGACCTCTTCGCGATGGGCTGGCATTTCGTCCCGTTTTTCCAGGGGAATCATCTCGACCTTGGCCGCGCCCAGCCGGAGCGCCGTTCGGGCTACGTCAACCGCAACATTGCCGCCGCCGATGACCAGGACGTTTTTCCCTGCGACTTCAGCTTTTGTTTCTTTCTCTGTAGCCCGGCTCAGAAACTCAAGTCCGTTTACGACCCCGGGTTTGTCTTCCCCGGGAACGCCCAACGTTCTGCCGACTGAGGCCCCGGCGCTGATAAAGAGGCTATCGTTTGCCTGCTGCAGGTCGGCAAGGGATATGTCCTTGCCCAAAGCGCAGTTGAAAACCATCTTGACGCCCTTGCGCCGGATGAGCTCCACTTCATAAGCCAGAATGTCCTCCGGAAGCCGGTACCGGGGGATTCCCCGAACCAGCATCCCGCCCGCCTTGCCGGTTGCTTCGTAGATCGTGACTGCGTATCCCCGATCCGCCAGGTCTCCGGCGGCGGTAAGGCCGGCCGGCCCGGCGCCGATCACCCCGACCTTTTTCGCATCGGCGGGCGGCGTTTTTTCTTCGGGACGGGCCAGTTCCCCGGATTTTACCAGCGCCATTTCCTGATCGGCGGCAAAGCGCTTCAACTGGCGAATGGCCAGGGCGGAATCGACCTTCGAGCGGGTGCAGGCACTTTCACAAGGCGCCGGGCAGACGCGTCCACAGATTGCCGCGAGAGGATTTCTCTCCCGGATTAGGTTGACCGCCTTCACGTATTCGCCCTTTTTTATAAGCTGAATATACCCCTGCACATTGATATTGGCCGGGCAGGCGACTTTACAGGGAGAATGGCCCAGCTTGAGAACGGCGGGCTTGTTGGGGATGGCCTGGGCCGAATATTTCTGGATGGCTTTCCTCTTCCCCAGGCTGCGATTGAAACGGTCTTCGATCTCTACAGGGCAGGCCCGGGTGCAGTCGCCGCAGTCGTTGCAGATCTGCTCGTTGATATATCTCGGTTTCTTTCTCAGCCAGGCCTTGAAATTGCCGGGTGTCCCTTCCAGTTTTTCCAGTTCGGAGAGGGTGTGGATTTCTATATTGTGATTCCTGGCGCACTCCACGAGCTTCGGCGAAACGATGCAGGTCGCGCAA
>MVQR01000326.1 GCA_002067815.1 Syntrophus sp. PtaB.Bin001
GGGGCATTTCCCCTTTATGAGGTGGAAAACGGGGTATACAAATTAAGCGCGGATATGCCGGAAACGCTGCGACCCCTGGAAGACTACACCAAACTTCAGGGCCGCTTCCGACACCTGACTCCTGACGAAATCGCATACTTCCAAAATAGAGTGAAACTGGAATACAAGAAGCTCGTGAACAAAGTGAAGTGTTCACGGATGTAACGGGAATGAAACCGGAAAAGATCAAGGGGAAAATAATGAACAAAGAGGTAGACAGGGGAAAAATCAGGGAGATTATCGGCAAGTACGATGGAGAAAAGAGTGCCGCCGTCGCCGTTCTGCAGGATCTCCAGGAGGAATTCCGATACCTGCCGAAAGAGGCCTTGGCCATCGTGAGCGACGAGCTCAAGGTTCCCTTGAGCAGGATTTACGAAATTGCGACTTTCTACAATGCCTTCAGCCTGAAGCCGCGGGGCAAGTACCTCGTCGAGGTGTGCGCCGGTACGGCCTGTCACGTTCAGGGAGGGTTCAACCTGATGGATCGGCTGGAGCGGGATCTTGATATTTCCTGCGGGGAGACTACGAAAGATGCCATGTTTACCCTCGAAGAGGTAAGGTGTCTCGGCTGTTGCAGTCTTGCCCCCGTGGTGCGGATCGGCGGGAATATCCATCCTTATCTCACCCAGGATGAGATTCCCAAGATTCTGAAAAATTATCGCAATGCAGGGGTGAAAAAGTGAGTACGATAAACACACGAGATGCTCTGAACAAAACTGCGAAGCGGGGCCTTGCGCGGCTCATGCCTGAAAAAACCAAGATTCTGGTCGGCATGGCGACAAGCGGCATCGCCTCCGGGGCGCAGGAAGTGTACGATGCCCTGGCGAAGGAAATCGCGGACCGCGGACTGGACGTTATCCTCAGCAAGACGGGCAGTATGGGGATGGACTGCATTGAACCCTTAGTCGATGTTGTCGCACCGGGCAAGCCGCGTCTTTCCTTCAGCAAGATGACGGCGAAGATGGTCCCCGCCCTTCTCGATCATGTGTCCACAGGCGTTCTTAACGGTCTGAAGCCGACCTACCGCATGGATGAAGAGGAATTCCTCCTCGATGGAAAGAAAAAGGCTTATTTCAAGGGTTCCGTGCCGGCCGATCTTGCCGGGATTCCTCAGATCAACGAGCTTCCCTTCTACGGCAAGCAGGTCAAGATCGCCCTGCGCAACTGCGGCATGATCGATCCCGAAAGTATTGAAGAGTACATTGCCAAAGGCGGTTATGCCGCCCTTTATAAAGCCCTCAAGACCATGAAGCCGGAAGAAGTCATCGCCGAGGTTGAGACCTCCGGTTTGCGAGGACGCGGCGGCGGCGGTTTCCCGACGGGAACGAAATGGTTAAGCTGCCGACGGGCCAAGGGCGACATAAAATATGTCATCTGCAACGGCGATGAAGGCGACCCCGGGGCCTACATGGACCGGAGTCTCATGGAAGGCGATCCCCACAGCGTCCTCGAAGGAATGATCATCGGGGCGTATGCTGTCGGCGCCAGTGAAGGCTTCATCTATGTCCGCAATGAATATCCGCTGGCCGTGGCGAACCTTCAGCGCGCCATCGGACAGGCCCGCGAAGCGGGATTCCTGGGGAAAAACATCTTCGGGACGGGCTTCAATTTCGACGTCAAGATCGGCAAGGGCGCAGGCGCCTTTGTCTGCGGTGAATCGACGGCGCTCATGGCCTCCCTGGAGGGAAAAGCGGGTGAGCCCCGGGCGAAATACATTCATACGGTGGAACACGGTCTCTGGGACCGGCCATCCAATCTGAACAACGTGGAGACCTGGGCGAACGTCCCCGCCATCATCGCTCGAGGCGGCAAGTGGTTCTCCGAAGTCGGGGCGAAAAACAGCACCGGGACGAAGGTCTTCTCCCTCGTCGGCAAGATCAACAACATAGGTCTGGTGGAAGTGCCCATGGGCATCCCGCTTAAGGACATCATTTACGAGATCGGCGGCGGCATTCCCGGCGACAAGAAGTTCAAGGCCGTGCAGACGGGCGGTCCCTCCGGCGGCTGTATCCCCGATGCGATGATCGACCTGCCCGTAGATTTCGACTCCCTGTGGGAAGCCGGTTCGATGATGGGCTCCGGCGGCATGATAGTTATGGACGAGAATACCTGCATGGTCGATATCGCCCGCTACTTCATCGAATTCCTCGTTTCCGAATCCTGCGGAAAGTGCGTGCCCTGTCGCGAGGGGATTTACCGGATGAACGAAATCCTTCATGACATCTGTGCGGGCAAGGGCAAGAAAGGCGATGTGGAACTGCTGGAAAGCATGGCCCAGGCCATCAAGGACGGTTCCCTCTGTGCGCTGGGAGGCAGCGCCCCCAACCCCGTTCTGAGCACGATCAAGTATTTCCGGGATGAATACGACGCCCACATCAACAAGAAGAAATGCCCTGCGGGTGTCTGCCGGGCTCTTATAAAATTCAGCATTGATAAAGAGAAGTGTACAGGCTGTGGGGCTTGCGCGAAGAAGTGCCCCGTGGAAGCAATCAGCGGCGAGCGGAAGAAGGTCCACGCGATCGACCAGGCGAAATGCGTCAAGTGCGGCGTCTGCAGAGAGACCTGCAAGTTTGATGCGGTAACCGTAGCATAATAAGGTAGGCGAGATGGTTAACTTAGTCATAGATGGAAAGAATATTGAAGCCGAGGCGGGGACAACGATTCTCACTGCCGCCCGTGCAAACGGGATCGTCATTCCGACCCTGTGTTATAACGAGTCAGTCGAACCATCAGGTGCGTGCCGCCTGTGCGTCGTAGAAGTCGCGAAGGGTTCGAGAAAACGGATCGTCACCTCCTGCATTTACCAAGTCGAAGACGGTATCGTCGTCGATACGAAGAACGAGCGCGTCCTGGCAGTGCGTCGCCTCGTTCTTGAACTGCTCATGGCCCGCTGCCCGACATCGGACGTAGTGAAGGAGTTGGCTGCCGAGCTTGACGTCAAACCCCAGAAGCGGTTCAAACCCGACAAGGACAAGGGCAAGTGCGTTTTATGCCGGCTGTGCGTGAAGACCTGCGAAGATATAGTGGGTGCTTCCGCCATCGGATTCTCCTTCCGCGGCAAAGACAAGATTGTCGGCCCCCCCTTCGTGGAAGATTCGCAGACCTGCATCGGCTGCGGCGCCTGTGCCTATGTCTGCCCGACGGGGCACATCGAAATGACGATGGGCAACGGCGGCGGCGAGCGCACAATCTGGGGCCGCACCTTCAAGATGGCGAAATGCAGCGTCTGCGGCCGGTATTTTGC
>MVQR01000327.1 GCA_002067815.1 Syntrophus sp. PtaB.Bin001
TCGTCACATCCCTGAATTCTATCAGTGGGTTATCCATAATAAACCTCAGATGAGAAGGGAAGTGACCACATAATCAGCCACCAGAATCAATACACAAGAGAGCACCACAGCCGAGGTGGTGGCGAGACCCACAGCTTTGGCGCCGTGACTGTCCGGGCGCATATGCGCGAAATATCCCTGATAGCAGCAGACGGTGGAAACGATGACTGCAAACACAATCGCCTTGATAAACCCGTCGGTAACATCCTTCAGCTCCACGCTTACCTGAACGCGATAGAAATAAGTGCCGGCGTTTGCCCCCATGATCCAGACACCGGAAACGTAACTGCCCAGGATGCCGATAAGGTCGAATAACGCCGTGAGCATTGGGAAACTGATGATGGAAGCGGCGATTCTCGGACTGATGAGATATCGCAACGGATCGATGTGCATTGTATCCAGAGCGTCAATCTGCTCCGAGATTCGTTGTATCCCAATCTCCGTCGTAATAGCCGAGCCCGCTCTGGCTGCGATCATGATCGCAGTGAGAACCGGCCCCATTTCCCGAATCAATGACAAGGCGACAAGAGTACCAAGCGCTCCTTCGGCGCCGACTTTGGACAGTGCGTGGTAAGACTGGAGGCCGAGGACCATCCCCGTAAAAAGGCCGACAAGCATGATTATCATCGTCGACCTTGCCCCGACGTAATATATCTGTTGAACTATTTTCTCCAGTTGCCGGGGGCGGAAGATCTTCAGGACAGACAGAAAAAGAAAGATTATGGCGGCGCCGGAGTTGTTTATCCAGGCAAGCGCATACCTCCCAATCAGGGCAAACGGCGCGGCCAGAAAAGCGCCGGGCTGCCATTGATTACCACTCTCCGTATTATCCTGATGCTCCGAGGGAAGTGCCATTTACCGAATCTCTACCCGATAATTTTGGGGATAATTTCTATACTTGGATCAAACACAACAAAAATAATAAAGGCCGCTTTTTATTATCAGTTCAATATATACCAAGTCAAGAGGAGGGTTCCTGATTCTTTATTTACGGAATGGCTTTTCCTTAGTCCTTGCAATCCAAACCCTTTCCCAATGCTCCTTTGTACTTCAATCCATCAGTAATAATCCCGATTTTTAATAATCTGCAAAGTATACTAGAATAAAATGACGATATTGTTTTCATAAACCATGCCTTTGCCGTTGATGGAATCTTGGCGCAATGTCGGAAGGTTGTAAAATCCATATGATCTTTAAAAGGTTATGAATTAATGAATCTTTTAAAACATTTGCGGAATCGTAGAGGTTAGTTTAACAAAAAATGGAGGAATCATGCCGGTATATGATTATGATCTAGGCATTATTGGCGGTGGAGCAGCCGGATTGACGGCAGCTGCCGGCGCGGCGCAATTCGGCGCCAAATCGCTCCTGATTGAAAAAACCGATAAACTGGGAGGGGATTGCCTGCATTGCGGCTGTGTCCCCTCCAAGACCCTTATTAGAACTGCCGGTGTGTGGAATCTGGCAAGAAGGTCCGAAAATTTCGGTCTACCCCCTCTCTCTTTACCGCCTGTCGATCTGGGCCAGGTCATGGACAGGATAAAAAGGGTGATAGACAACATTCAGTATCATGATTCGGTGGAAAGATTTTGCGGTTTAGGAGCAAAAATACTTTTTGGACTTCCTCAATTTCAAAACGACCATGAAGTTTCGCTTGACGGCAAACGCATCTCGGCAAAAAGCTGGATAATCGCAACCGGATCAAGACCCGTTATCCCCCCGCTGGAAGGTCTTGCCGATGTCCCCTTCTGGACCAATGAAAACATTTTTATGCAGCGGATCCTCCCAACTCGCTTAATCGTTCTCGGCGGCGGCCCGATAGGGTTGGAAATCGCCCAGGCTTTCGGAAGATTGGGCTCCGAGGTCACTGTTGTTGAATTTTTCGATCAGATCCTGGGACCGGAAGATCGGGATTTGGCGGACATACTGCGTGAAAAGCTGGAATATGAGGGAGTCCGAATCCTGACCGGAAGAAAAGCGCTCCGCATAGAACTTCACGATTCGACGATTCGACTTATTCTAACCCCGACCGCGGTTTCGCAGCAGGCTTACACTGTAGAAGGGGATGCGATCCTTATTTCAACGGGAAGAGCTCCTAATGTGGAGGATATGAACCTTGCCGCCTCGGGGGTAGTCTCTACGGTACGGGGCATCCCCACCGATGAGAAAATGAGAACCAATATACCCCATATCTATGCCTGCGGCGATGTCAATGGCAGACTGCCCTTCACCCATGTGGCCGGCTACGAAGCCGGCATCGCCCTTGCCAATGCCGTTCTTCATCTCCCCAGAAAAGCGGATTACAGCAAGATTGGTTGGTGCACATACACAGACCCTGAAGTTGCCAGTTTCGGTTTCAATGAAAAAAGGGCCTTGAAGGAAGGGCTGGATTACACTGTATATGAGGAGTTTTTTGCTGATAATGACCGGGCCCTGGCGGAAGGCGAGGAAACAGGAAAGATCAAAATTCTACTTAGTCCCGCGGGTAAGCTTCTGGGATGCCAGATTATCGGCGCTTATGCAGGCGAACTGATACATGAATGGATACTCGCCGGAAAAAGCGGCGTCAGACTGTCCACCCTTGCCGAGTCCGTTCACATCTACCCGACACTGTCCGAGATATCAAAGCGTGTCGCCGGCCGCTTTTACACAGACAAGATTTTCAGCAATCGTACCAAAAGCATCCTTAAATTCCTCTTCAATCTCAAAGGAAGGGCCTGCAACCCTGAAGAAAAGTAAATTTTTTCGCACAAAAGATGTGCAAGATTATTTTTCTTATAACTTGATAAAAATGGGAATCATGCCCAAATTCTTCATATAGAGGACAAAACCCTACAGGAGGATTGTCATGAAAAAAATCCTACTTTTCGCAGTTGTCCTGTTTCTGGCTTTGGGGTGTGAAAACAACAATAGATCTCAGAAAGGGGAAAATAAAATGGCAGAGCGACAGGAAGCGACTCAAGTCGCTACATTTGCCGGCGGCTGTTTCTGGTGCGTGCAGGCCGATTTTGAAAAGGTTCCCGGTGTCGTCAAAGTGATTTCCGGCTATACCGGTGGCAAAGGAGAACATCCGACTTATGAGGATTACAGCAAAACGGGACATGTGGAAGCCGTTCAGGTTTACTTCGATCCCCGTATAATCACTTATGAACAGTTGCTGGATTTCTTCTGGAGACACATCGATCCCACAGACAGCGGGGGACAATTCGTTGACCGCGGCCCTCAATATCGGAGCGCAATT
>MVQR01000328.1 GCA_002067815.1 Syntrophus sp. PtaB.Bin001
TGATTTGGCCAAAATTCCTATACCAAATCAGGGCTCAACTTTCCCTTCTTAAAAAAGCTAATTTGGACAAGAGTGGGTTAAGATACTAATTTTAGTATACTGATTCAGTTGGATGGATTAACGGTAGGCACAACGATTGGCAAAGAAAGGAGGAGGTGCTATGAAAAAGATCGTGGGCGGTTTGTTTGCGGTTATCTCCATTCTTGTCTTTTTATTGGCTGCTGATTCTTATGCCCAACGGGGAATGATGTGGCGCGGAAGCGGCGGCTGGGGAACGGGAAGCGAATATGGAAGATTGTACAACCCAAATACCGTGACGACAATTACCGGTGAAGTGGTAAAAGTGGATAGTATTGCACCAATAAGAGGCATGTCTTACGGCGTACATTTGGTCGTGAAAACCGCCACAGAGACAATATCCGTCCATTTGGGCCCTGCATGGTACATTGAGAATCAGGACATCAAGATTGAACCTAAAGACAAGATAACAGTTAAGGGCTCCCGAATAACATTCCAAGATAAACCGGCGATTATTGCCGCTCAAGTCAAAAAAGGAGATCAGACTCTGGAATTGCGTGATGCAAATGGATTTCCGGCTTGGAGTGGTTGGAGACGACGCTAATTTTATAAGCCTACCCAATCCATCTGACTTTTTTCAAAAATAAATAAATGAATAAAGATAACGAAAATCAGACCCAGATCATCCTTGACAGCATCGCCGACGGCGTTTTTACCGTTGATTCCGAATGGAAAATTACATCCTTCAACCGTGCAGCAGAGAAAATAACAGGCATAACGAAGGAAGAAGCCATGGGGAGGCAATGCTGGGAGGTATTCAGGGCCGGCATTTGCGAAAAGGATTGCTCTCTCAGGCATACCGTCGAGACCGGACAGCCGGTCGTCAATCAATCCATATTTATCATCAACTCGCGGGGAGAACGCGTACCCATCAGCATCTCCACGGCACTCCTTAAGAACAAGAAAAAACAGGTCATCGGCGGGGTTGAGACCTTCCGGGATCTCAGTCTGGTGGAGGAACTGAAAAAAGAACTATACAGTCGTCAGTCTTTTCATGACATCATCAGCAAAAATAAAGAAATGCAACGCCTTTTCAGCATGCTGGAAAAGCTGTCGGAAAGCGATACCACCGTTATTCTTGTGGGTGAAAGCGGAACGGGCAAGGAACTGTTCGCGAAAGCCATTCATTCCATGAGTCAGCGAAAAGACGGCCCCATCATAACGATCAACTGCGGGGCCTTGCCGGACAATCTCCTGGAGTCGGAACTTTTCGGATACAAGGCGGGCGCCTTTACGGACGCTAAAAAAGATAAACCCGGACGAATAACCCTAGCCCACGGAGGCACCCTGTTTCTGGATGAGATTGGCGATATCTCTCCGGCCATGCAGGTAAAACTGCTTCGCGTCCTTCAGGATAAGATTTTTGAGCCGCTGGGAGGGACTAAACCGGAAAAGGTGGATGTACGGATTATTGCGGCTACCAATAAGGATCTGGAAAAGCTTGTAAAGGAAGGTACATTCCGGGAAGATTTCTACTACAGGATCAATGTGGCGAAACTTGTTCTACCGCCTTTAAGGAATCGAAAGGAGGATATCCCTCTCCTATCGGAACACTTTATCGGAAAATTCAACCGTCGTATGGATAAGGAGATCCTGGGCCTTGAACCGGAGGCGCTGGCGGTTCTCATGTCGCACGATTATCCCGGAAATATCCGCGAACTGGAAAATATTATCGAATATGCCATGGTGGTCTGCAAAGACAGATTGATAGGCATCGAACATCTGCCCGATTATCTGGTACGAGGGTCAGACCATGAAGAACATGAAACTCTTTCACGAAAGAGAAAAGAGAGTTCGATGGAAGGTCTCGAAAAGGAACTTATCTATAACACCCTGGCTAAAAACAATTGGAACAGAAAGCTAACGGCGGCAATACTGAACATGCACCCTGCGACCCTCTGGCGGAAGATAAAACGCATGAACATCATACTCCCCAAGCAGGACGGACGTTACAAATAATGTCGGTCCAACCGGATAATACCCAAAAGACCAACCAGCCTGTTTTGCAGTATTGCATAGTTGCAATTATATATTTGCATTTTTGCAAATAAGCAAAAGGCGTCTCTTCTTCCCCCCAAGCATCATCTAATAAATATCTTAAGCAATACCAATAGATACGCTCATTACCCCAGTTCAGAGCCCTGATGGCACATTAAATGCCCTATAGACAACCAGTGTTGCACGATTGCATAACGCCGGGTAGTTCCAAATCCGGATCAAAGGCGAGGCAGTGGCAATTCAGGCATACCATAGCGTATACCGGGGAGTCGATAACGAACCCAACCGTAGACAACGCCACGATTTGATATGGAATCAAAACAGGTTTTTTGATGGGGCAAGTCAGACAGGACACTCTTGAAGATCAGAAAACGTTGAAGTTATGAGAATAGCCATCCCGATATGGGAGGACAAGGTTTCACCGGTTTTTGATTCGGCATCAAGGCTCCTGGTGATTGATTTGGAAAACATGCAGGAGTTATCCCGGCTTGTCTATCCTATTGAAGAAGACCTTCCGTGCAAGTGCCGGAAGATAAGGAGTCTTTGCCCGGATGTGATTATCTGCGGCGCCATATCGCATCTTTTATCAAGCATGCTCAACAGTATGGGCATTGATGTGATACCGCAGGTCTCCGGTAGAACGGAAGAGGTTCTTGAGGCCTATCTTGAAGGCGATATTTTCGATTCACGGTTTTTAATGCCGGGCTGCAGAAGAAAAGGCTACGGACGCCCCGGCCGGGGGACAAATATTAGGAAAAGCAAGAAGTCAATAAACGAGGAGGAAATTCAATAATGAGCGGTACATGTGGGGTAAACAATGATGATCAGAGAATCATTCAGGATGCCGAGATAAATGAAAGTCTGAAAAAGATAAAAAACAAGATTCTGGTCATGAGCGGCAAGGGCGGCGTGGGCAAGAGCAGCGTAGCTGCCTATCTTTCCGTTTCTCTGGCAAAGGAAGGGTTCAATGTAGGCCTGATGGATGTCGATCTTCATGGCCCCAGCATACCGAGAATGCTCGGCATCAAGGGAGGGTTGCAAAACTTTGATGGAGAGAAGGCTCTGCCGGTCAGCGTTTTTTCCAACCTGCATGCAATTTCGATCGAGGTTTTGATGGGAGAGAATAAAGATACCGCGCTGATCTGGAGAGGGCCTCTCAAGATCGGTGTC
>MVQR01000329.1 GCA_002067815.1 Syntrophus sp. PtaB.Bin001
CGTTTTTTTGTTTCCTTTTCACTTTCTGGATTGGGAACGTAGAAGGCCTTATGACCTTGAATTAGAATTATACCAGCTCCGGTTTTCTCTTGACAAACATTAGGAAATTGCATAAACAACGCTTTTGAATTTTTAAGGACGGGTGTTTTTATGAAAACATATCAAGCAAAAGAGTCAGAGATGGAGCGAGACTGGTATCTGATTGATGCAGAAGGGCAAGTTCTGGGCAGGATGGCCAGTGAGATTGCTAGACGGTTGCGTGGTAAACATAAACCTGTTTATACACCGCATGTCGATACGGGTGATTTTATTGTTGTAGTGAATGCGGATAAGATGGTGCTAACGGGCAAGAAACTCAAAGATAAAATCTATTACCATCATTCCGGCTATCCCGGTGGGTTAAAAGAGAAAACGGCCGGTAAAATGATGCAGGAAAAACCCTGTGATGTTTTGTGGCTGGCAGTTAAAGGAATGCTTCCCAAGAATTCTCTGGGCAGGCGAATGTTGAAGAAGATGAAGGTTTATGCCGGTAATGATCATCACCACGAGGCGCAGTGTCCTAAAGTGCTCCAATTAGGATAGCTTTGCATTGGACTTTTAAGATCGTAGAATAAAATATTTGGAGAAGGGTATGCTGGAAAAACGCTTTTACGCGACAGGGCGAAGAAAAAGTGCAATCGCCAGAGTTTATATGAAAGAGGGCAGTGGAGTGCTTACAGTCAATAAAAGGGATTTTGACGATTATTTTCCAAGGGAAAGTCTGAAAATGATCATCAGACAACCATTTGAGGTTGTTGGAAAAAATAATCAGTTTGACTGTTATGTAAATGTATGTGGAGGTGGAATTTCCGGTCAGGCCGGTGCCGTAAAACATGCCATTTCAAGGGCGCTTCAGGAATATGATGCTGAACTCCGTTCTGTGCTTAAAAAAGAGGGTTTTTTAACTCGCGATCCTCGTTCAAAGGAACGCAAGAAATATGGTCAACCCGGCGCTCGGAAGCGTTTCCAATTTTCAAAGCGTTAAGAATTTCACAGGGGGGCGATGGCCCCCTTTTTTTATGATATCCATAAAATGTTTGTTTGCTGCTTTAAATAATCGAGCCTTTTAAAAGTTATTCCAATTCCAGATCGAAGATGAAAAGCAAGGCGGCAAGGCAGAGGCTATAAAGGCAAACTGTGATATACTTAGATGAACAGATAGCGCTTTGATATTGAATTGGAATCGCCATATTTTGGGGGCGTCATCATAACTATTGAATATTAACAAAAGCGAGGAAAACTGTATGGTTAAAGTCGGCATTTACGGAGCCAGCGGCTATACTGGTCAGGAGTGCCTCCGGCTGCTTCTGCGTCATTCTGGCGTTGAAGTGGTGGCAATAACATCACGGCGATATGCGGGACTTTCGATCGCAGCTGTTTACCCGGTATTTTCCGGATTGACCTCTTTGGTTTTTATGGATGCATCACCTCATGAAGTTGCCGATCAGGCTGATGTGATTTTCCTTGCGCTGCCCCACAGCGAATCCATGAAGGTTGCACCGGTATTTTGGGAAAGTGGAAAAAAGGTTATTGATCTTAGCGCTGATTTTCGGTTGCGGGATATAGGTGTTTACGAGTCATGGTACGGGCATCATGTCTCTCCCCAGATTGTGCCCCAGGTCGTTTATGGTGTTCCCGAGCTTTATCGTGATGAAATAGCAAAATCCCGTTTTGTAGCGAATCCAGGTTGTTATCCTACCAGCGTCATTCTGGGAGCGGCACCTGTTCTTAAGCACAGATTGATTGAGGCGGCATCGGTGATCGTTGATTCCAAATCCGGTACCAGTGGCGCCGGTCGTGAACCTCAGGTGGGATCGCTTTTTTGTGAAGTCAATGAAGGATTCAAGGCTTACAAAGTCGGCGGCCAGCATCGCCATACTCCCGAGATTGAACAGGAATTGAGCCGCCTTGCCGGTCAGGAGATGAAAATATCCTTTACCCCGCATTTGCTTCCTCTTGATCGAGGCATCCTGAGTACAATTTATGCGACATTAAAGCAGGAGATGACCGGGAAGGAAATGACCGAACTTTACCGTACTTTTTATCAGGAAGAGCGTTTTGTTCGTATTTATCAGCCGGGCAGTTTCCCTAATGTCGCATTTGTCAAGGGTTCAAATTATTGCGATATCGGTGTAACCGTAGATACAAGGACGAACCGTTTGATTATTGTCTCGGCGATTGACAATCTGGTGAAGGGGGCGGCTGGTCAGGCGATCCAGAATATGAATATCCTCTGCGGATTTCCAGAATATACGGGACTTGAAATGATTGCTCTGTTCCCTTGAGATCTGCCCTTTGCAGACCTCCTGATTTCAGGAAGCGGAGAATATAAACCTGGAAACTGCCGGAAGTGAAAGACTTTAAGCCGTGAGTATCAGCTATATATGCTGAAAATTCTCAAGCTAGAATTTTTTTTCGAGGAGAAATCCATGTCTTTAAGGCTATACAACACTCTGAACAATAGAAAGGAAGTCTTTAAACCGATAAGGGAAGGACAGGTCGGGCTTTATGTCTGCGGTATTACCGTATATGACGTTTGTCATGTCGGGCATGCCCGTTCAGCCGTTGTTTTTGACGTCCTCCGAAGATACCTGGAGTACAGTGGTTATAAGGTCATTTATGTAAAGAACTTTACCGATGTAGATGATAAAATCATTGCCCGGGCCAATGCTGAAGGAGTGAGCATCTATAATATAGCTGATCGCTACATTGCGTCTCATGACGAGGACATGGCAGGCCTGGGAGTTCTGCGACCGACCGTTACTCCCCGCGCAACGGAACATATAGAAGGGATGATTGAACTGATCCGGAAGCTTCAAGACCGTGGGCTGGCATATGTCGTTGAAGGAAACGTTTATTTCGCCGTAGATCGCTTTTCCGGTTATGGCAAGCTTTCCGGTCGCCGGTTGGAAGATATGATGGCCGGTGCCCGTATTGATGTCAATGAACATAAGAACAATCCCATGGATTTTGCTCTTTGGAAGGCCAGTAAGGCAAATGAACCGGCTTGGGAGAGTCCCTGGGGACCCGGTCGGCCTGGCTGGCACATCGAATGTTCCGTAATGAGCCAGAAGTACCTTGGTGAAACCTTTGATATTCACGGCGGTGGTGAAGATTTGGTTTTCCCGCATCATGAAAATGAAATTGCCCAGTCTGAAGGGGCAACCGGCAAGACGCTGGCCAATCTATGGG
>MVQR01000330.1 GCA_002067815.1 Syntrophus sp. PtaB.Bin001
AATGGTGGCATTGCGGAAAAAAGATCTGAAAGGCGCATATGGTGAATTTAACAAAGCGGTGGCGTTGAATCCGAAACTCCTGGATGCCCATATCCAACTGGGAAATATCTATCTGGCGGCTCGCCAGCCCGATAAAGCGCTGGAAAAGGCGGAGACAATTCTGGGAATGTCACCCGGCAATGAGGATGCCCTGTTGCTAAAAGCGGCGGCTATGATTGCCATGAAAAACAGTGCCGGGGCGGTAGCACTTTTACAGGATATGCAGAAGCGGGGCGGAAAACGTCCGGAGCTCTTTCTCCTGCTTGCTTCAACTTATCTCCAAAATAAGAATCTGCAAGGGGCGGCGGCGGTCCTGAATAACGGGATCGGTGTTAATCCCAACGCCGTCATTTTGTATCTAACCCTGGCGGATCTCTATACACGGGATAATAAGATCGACGAGGCTGCGGCGACCATTCAGAAGGTAATTGCCCTGGAGCCCAAGAATACCCGTTATCGGCTGACACTGGCGGGCTTATACTGGCATGCCGGCAAGCAGGATAAGGCCGTGGCGCTCCTTCAGGAACTTGTGAAAGCTGACCCTGGCAATGAGGACCAGCGACTGCAAGTTGGGGGGTTTTACATTTACCGAGGCCGTTTCGCCGATGCTGAAAACGAGTTGAAGGCGGGCATCCAGGCGATTCCCAAGAGTTTTAAACTACGCTTTGCCCTGAGCGATCTTTATTTCAATGCAGGCATGGCGGATCGGTCCATTGCACTGCTCAAGGAATGTCTATCCCTGGAGAAGGATCCCGGGAACCCCAATATTCTTCAAACGAAAAATGCCCTGGCCCGGATTTATCTTGCTAAACAGGATGTAAAACAGGCTTCCCGGTATGTGGATGAAGTGATTAAGGAAAGCGGCAAAGATGTAGACGCCCATTTCACCAAGGGTAACATTGCCCTGGTCAATAAAAACGGTGCCGGCGCAGTTGCCGAATTTCGCACTGTGACCAGCGAAAGGCCACAGCTTATTCTCGGGCACATTCGATTGGCCGAGGCCCACATTATGAACAAGGAGTACAATCTAGCATCGGACACCTTGCAGAATGCCTTGAAAATTAAACCCGATTCTCAGGAAGTGATCCGAGCAATCATCAGGCTCGATATGATCCAGAAGAATTATGCGAAGGCGGAAGAAACAATCCGTCGGATACTGAGTCAGAAGCCGGATGATATAGAGGCAGGAGTAACTCTGGGAGATATTTATCTGGCTCAGAAGGATTATCCGCGTGCGACCGTAGCTTACAGTGATGTCGTCAAGAAGGCTCCCAAAAACCCCGCAGGTTATGTCAGTCTCAGCAACCTTTACATGGTTCAGGGGCAGCCGGATCGGGCTGCAGGTGAACTGGAGAAAGCCCTGAAACTTGACCCCCGATCGGTGCAGCTTTCCGTTTCTCTGGTCCAGATCTACATGAAGCAGAAGAAATATAATGCCGCCTTGACCGTGTTGGAAAATCGGCTGCGGGAAAATCCCACGGATGCCAGCGCCTTAAGCATGACGGGGCAGATATACAATATTCAGGGGAACGAACGAAAGTCGGAAGAAGCCTATCGACAGGCAATGGCTGTGTATGAGAGAATACTTGAGAAACAACCTGAACTCTGGGGCGCAGCCAACGACCTCGCCTTTCTGCTCAGTCAATACGGAACCAAGCCGGGAGACCTGAACCGTGCGTTTAATCTGGCTCGGAAAGCCTACGGCCAGCATCCAGACAATCCCGCTGTATTGGACACCCTAGGCTGGATTTACTACAAAATGGGCGATTACCGCCATGCTCAGGAAATGATCACAAAAGCTCTTGTGAAGTCGCCAAACAGTGTTATGCTCAATTATCACTTGGGGATGGTTCAGCTCAAAACAGGCCAGGCCGCTCAAGGGAGAGAAAGATTGAATTATGCAGTCCGTAGTGGCGAGGGATTTGCCGGCAGGCAGGAGGCCCTCAATATTCTGGGTATGCGGTGAACCCAAGAACTGTAGACAATAAGCGCATGCTACGTGCTTATAAACTGGAGCGTTTTTTGCAAAGTTGAGTAAACTTCTTTAGTCGAGGAAATGGCGATAAACGACAGCCTTGAAAGGGGGTAAATTTATGAAATATGGAAAATTATCAGAGATATTTGCCTTATTCGTCGCAGCTATTTTCATTCTGACGGCAGGTCAGCTTCGGGCAGCCGAACCGCAGAAAACTCCGCTTACATCCGTAAAAGCTGCAGGTGAGGCTTCCAAGATGGATAGCAGTTATCTCATAGGTCCCGGTGATGTTTTGGAAATTGCAGTCTGGAAGGATGAAGCCCTGACAAAAGCCATTGTGGTCCGTCCCGACGGCAACATTTCTTTTCCGTTAATCGGAGAGCTTGCAGCGGAAGGGAAAACAGTTTCCCAGCTTAAGGCGGCGATCGAAGCGCGTCTTTCCAAGTATGTTCCCGACGTGGATCTTTATGTCAACGTGCAGCAGGTCAACAGCATGATTGTTTATGTCATCGGCAAGGTCAACTCTCCCGGACGTCACATTCTGAATGCCCAGGTCAATGTGCTGCAGCTTCTAGCCACAGCCGGCGGTCTCAACCCCTTTGCAAAACGCGGCAGCATCAAGATTTTCCGACAGGACGGGACTAAAACCCGCATCCTCAACTTTGACTACGATGACGTGACCGACGGCAAACACCTGGAGCAGAATATTATTCTTCAGCGTGGAGATGTCGTAGTCGTTCCGTAGCTAATTGTCGATGGTTAAAAAGCTGTGTGAGAATAATAATAAGAGGTAATTTGTGGAAGAAGAAAATACACTGGAACTTAAGGCCATTCTAAGAATTCTGAAACGCCGGAAATGGGAGATCGTATTACCGGCCGTGGCAATATTTATTATTACTGCGATTGGGGCTTTGGCTTGGCCTCCGACCTATCGCTCCTCGTCAACCATTCTGATCGAACAACAGGAGATTCCTAGAGAGTATGTAACCTCCACGGTAACTGGTTATGCCGATCAGCGTCTTCAGACGATTAGTCAACGGATCATGACTTATAACCGGTTGTTGGATATCATCAACCGGTTCAATCTGTATGCCGATATGAGACGTAAATCCAGCATGGAAGAGGTCGTCGAAAAGATGCGGGACAGCATCAAGTTTGAGACCATTAGTGCCAACGTTATTGACCGTTCGGGATCGGCCAAG
>MVQR01000331.1 GCA_002067815.1 Syntrophus sp. PtaB.Bin001
CACTTCAACCGCTATCTCCGGGAGCTGAAATGCGCCGGATTCCGTACGCCCAGCATGTATCACGACCTGAACATGATCCATCAACTGGATATCGAATACGATGCCTCAACTTTCGACACCGATCCCTTTGAACCTCAACCGGAGGGCGTGAAAACGATTTTTCCCTTCTATGTCGATGGGATTCCGGATCGAAAAGGATTCGTTGAACTGCCCTACACCCTTCCTCAAGATTTCACGCTTTTTATCCTGATGAGAGAGAAAAACATCGATATTTGGAAGAAGAAACTCCATTGGGTTGCGGAACGGGGGGGGATGGTTCTGCTTATCACCCATCCGGATTATATGAGATTCGACGGCAAAAAATTGGCTTTGGATGAATACCCCGCTGCTTTCTATGAAACTTTTCTTTCTTACGTCCAAAATACTTTCAGGGATCAGTATTGGCACGCCTTGCCAAGGGATGTAGGCAGATTCTGCATGCAGAACGCCCTGGGGATATCCCAGAAGTTGTCGGAAGCAAACCAAAGAAGCACAGCCGAAATAATCTCATGAAAGGAATCTTCAAATTGAAGGAGTTTCCCGGCAACAGGAACTGCAAAAAAGGTCAAAACGTCCAGGTCGTTGCGGGTTGGAAGCTCTTAACGGACTGCTCCGAAAGCTGATTTAGGAAACTCTCATGAAACGGTTGACGGAGAAGCAGAACAACGGCGCGATGATAATCGGCGGCGATTTCCACGGGCTTGGCATCGTTCGGAACCTGTCAGGGTCCGCCATACCGGTCTATGTGGTGCACCCCGGTTTATGCATCGCCCGGTTTTCGATCTTTACCGACGATTTTTTCAAATCGCCTCCCCTGGAGGACGGCGAAACCTTCGTTCAGTTCCTCATCGATCTGGCCGGAGAAAAGAAACTGTCCGAAACGGTCCTTTTTCCTGTCAGCGACAAGGCCGTGCATATTCTCTCCAAATATCGAGACAGCCTAAGCCGGCATTACCTGGTGCCGACTCCTGAATGGGAGGTCACCCGACAGGCCTATGACAAAAGATACACCTACCAGCTTGCACAAGAAATCGGCATTCCCATCCCTCGAACCTTCTTTCCGGAAAATGCCGATGATCTGGCCGGGCTGCCCTTTAATTTTCCCGTAATCCTCAAACCCTCGGTAACGGCGAACTTTTATCCCGTCACGCAGTTGAAGGCTATTCGAGCAAATAACCACGATGAACTTTTACGCCATTATTTCTACATGTCCTCTATCATAGACAACAAGGAAATCATGGTTCAGGAAATTCTTCCGGGCGGACCCAAGAACCTCTACTCCTTCTGCTCTCTGTTCGCAAACGGGATAGTAAAGGCCAAGATCATGGCGGTAAGATTGCGTCAACATCCGATGGATTTCGGCAGTTCAAGCACCTATGTAATTACATGCAATCTGCCGGAGCTGGAGACGCTGGCAACGCAGATGCTGCAAAAAATGAAATACTTCGGTCTGTCGGAAGTCGAATTCATGTTCGACGAAAATGATCGGACTTTCAAGCTCCTCGATATCAACCCGCGGACCTGGGCCTGGCACACCCTGGGAGCGGCGGCGGGGGTTAATTTCTCAGCGCTTCTTTTTGAGGAAATGCATAATAATCCCGTTTCAGTAGATTCCTTCGAAACCGGGATCAAATGGATCCGTGAGCTTACCGACATCCCCGTGGCCCTGTCGGAGATACTCGCCGGTCGCCTGAAATTTGGAGACTACGTTCGCTCTCTGAAAGGTAAGAAGGAATGGGCCGTCTCGTCCTTCCGGGACCCCCTTCCCTTTTTTGCCGAACTCTTATTTATGCCTTACCTGTGGTACAAAAGAGGATTCAGGATGTAGAGCCATGGAAAATATACTTATTGGTCTTGTTCTCAGCATGTTGCTTCTTGTACCGTTGGCGATCAAATGGGAGCTGCCGCTGAAGCCAGTCGTCATTGCAGGAGCCGCAGTCGGCCTGTTGTCAGGGGTTGTTCTTGATCTGGTTGCTTTTCATCTCTCCCTGGGAATACTTCAAAGGACAATCCTGCTGAGCGCAATGATAGTTTTCTCTTCGGGAACACTCTTGCTCATAAGATTTTTCCGGGACCCGGAAAGGATCACGCCGGAAGCAAAGGACTGCGTCATCTGTCCGGCAGACGGAGTCGTCAAATATATCAAGCCCATAGAAAATAATTCCGTGCCGCTTTCTTCCAAGGGATTCGAACAGGTCCAACTTTCCGCCGACCTGCTGCGCGTTGTGCCCGAAGGCAAGGGTTACCTGGTGGGTATCGGCATGAGCTTTCTCGACGTTCACGTGACGAGGGCGCCGATAAGCGGCAGGTTCACCTTCTGCGAACATGTAACAGGCAGCTTCCTTTCCTTGAAGAGGCCCGAGGCGGTTTACCGTAATGAGCGATTGAATCAGGTCATCGAAAATGATGATTACGGTATCGCTCTTATCCACATCGCTTCGCGCCTCGTCAGGCGAATCATAACCTGGTTCGGCGAGGGAGGGCAGATTGTTTCCGGACAGCGAATCGGAAGAATAACTTTCGGTTCCCAAGTGGATCTCATCCTGCCGCAGATCGAGAATCTGGTCCTCAAAATCGAAGTCGGTCAGAAAGTTGTGGCAGGCGAAACGGTCATTGCGGAGTTCAAGGCGCACCGATAAATCCATCATGACATCTCAACTGTGCATTAGGAATTTTGATAATTCGACACTTATTTCACAATAGCTGCTCGCGAAGGCATTAGAAAATTTCAGTTCCAGGAGGTGCAAAGATGTTTGAAAGCGCCGCATTGACGGTTCAATTGGTTCGCGAAGCATTTTTATATGGACAATTCAGGGATTTATTGCGCACTCGCATTCATCTCCACAGGATGGCGACGCCGGTGGAAATGGATCTCACAACATTTACCCCCCCAAGGAACATTGTTCCTGAAAACTTTCAGTTTGTCGAGCTCCTGCCTGACGAATTGCGTAACGGGAAATGGTCCTTTGTCGTGCAAAGCCGTTATGTCAGGGCTCTGCGCAACATCAACAGAGGGCTGCGGATCTTTGCCCTTGTCAAGGATTCCGAGGTTGTGGGCGATATGTGGGCCATTACACCGGTCCCGGCCACTCACCCCGACATGGACTTGCTGGGAATAAATTGCAAGGACAGGGAAGCGTACACTTTCGATATGCTTATCGCTCC
>MVQR01000332.1 GCA_002067815.1 Syntrophus sp. PtaB.Bin001
CATAATCCGCATAGGTTTTTGCCAAGCCTTCCTCCAGCGTCACCTTTGCTTTCCAGCCCAATGAAGCGAGGCGGGAGCTGTCCATCAGCTTGCGCGGTGTGCCGTCAGGCTTGCCGGCATCGAATTCAATTTTTCCCTGATAGCCGACGACTTTACAGATCGTTTCGGCCAGTTGCCTGATTGTAACGTCGCTGCCGAAGCCCACATTGATGTGGCTCAGCATGGGCTGGGTGTGGGCATCGTATACAGCCTTGTCCAGATTCATCACATAAACGCTTGCCGCGGCCATGTCATCAACATAAAGAAACTCGCGGAGCGGCGTGCCGGTTCCCCAGATTACAACCGATGGCAGATTGTTGATCTTTGCTTCGTAAAAACGGCGAATCAGGGCCGGAACGACGTGGCTGTTTTCCGGATGATAGTTGTCGCCGGGACCATAGAGGTTGGTAGGCATCACACTCCGGTAATCGATTCCATGACTTTTCCCGTACTGACGGTTGTAACTTTCGCAGAGTTTGATCCCCGTAATCTTGGCAATGGCATATGGCTCGTTAGTCGGTTCGAGGAGACCGGTAAGCAACGCGTCTTCCCGCATAGGTTGCGGCGCAAACTTAGGATAGATGCAGCTCGATCCGAGGAAAAGCAGTTTTTTCACTCCTGCAAGCCAGGCTTCGTGGATTACGTTTATCTCGATCATCAGATTCTGATAGATGAATTCCGCCGGATAGGTATCGTTGGCAAAGATTCCGCCGACCCTGGCGGCTGCCAGATATACCTGATCGGGCTTTTCCGATTCAAAAAAACGGCGGACGGCTGCCTGGTCGGTAAGGTCCAGCTCCTTGTGAGTTCGCAAAATCAGGCGATCAGAAGTCGCACCCTGATCTGACAATACTCTGACAATGGCGGACCCGACCATGCCACGGTGACCGGCCACATAGATTCTTGGTTGTAAGTTGGCTGTCATGGCACAGGAGCTCCCTTGGGCACTCGGCCGTATACATCTTCCAGGCGGATGATGTCGTCTTCCTCGAGATACGTCCCTGATTGGACCTCAATGATTTCCAGGGGAACCAATCCGGGGTTCTCGACACGATGTTTCTCGCCGGCCGGAATGAAGATCGATTGATTCTGAGCCAGCAGAACAGTTTCCTCCCCCAGGGTGATCACGGCGACGCCTCGCACAATTACCCAGTGTTCGGAACGATGGCGGTGCATTTGCAGACTCAGAACACCGCCGGGATTCACTACAATGCGTTTTACCTGAAAATTCCTTCCCTTCTCCAGGGAATCGTACCACCCCCAGGGACGAAAGACCTTGCGATGGGAGCTGCATTCTTTACGATCTTGCGCTTTCAGGGCGGAAACGATCTTCTTTACGTCCTGCACTTTGTCCTTATCGGCAATCAGGACGGCGTCTGAAGTTTCAACGACTACCATCCGGTCGATTCCAACGCAGGACACCAGGCGGGATGTGGCAAAGATGAGCGAGTCCTGCGTGTCTTCCAATAATACGTCACCGGAAGCTGTATTGCCGCGGCCGTCCTTTTCTCCGATCTGCCAGACAGCATCCCAGGCGCCTACATCGGACCACCCCGCTTCCATGGCCACCATGACGCCACGGATCGAAGAATCGGATAAGGAGTTCAGCTTTTCCATTACGGCGTAATCAATAGAATCCGCAGGACAGGTCGAAAAAGTCTCGCTGTCCAGGCGGAGAAAATCAACATCACAGCCTCCCCTGTCGAAGGCGACACGGCATGAAGCCAGCATGGCCGGTTGAAGTTCTTCTATCGCCTTAAGCCAGGTATCTGCCCGTAAGAGAAACATGCCGCTGTTCCAACAATAATCACCGGCAGCAAGATAACTTTCTGCTGTCTTCTCATCCGGCTTTTCAACAAATCGGATAATCGGAAAAACCTGTTCGGCAAGAGGAGCTTGACGATTGGACTGAATATATCCATAGCCTGTCTCCGGACGGACAGGAACGATGCCGAAGGTTACGATGGCCCCGGAAAGTGCCGGAGCTATGCCTCGTTGTATGGCCTGATGAAAGGCCGCTCGATCTTCCACGACATGATCCGCCGGCATTACCAGCAAGAGCGCGTCGTTGCCGTTTCCTACCGCATTGAGCGCGGCAACGGTCAGCGCCGGAGCGGTGTTGCGCCCGAAAGGCTCAAGGATAATTGATGTCCCGTTGCTTTCTGTTTCTTTGATCTGTTGCGCTACAAGAAAACGGTGGTCTTCATTGCAGACTATTATGGAAGTCGGGGAAAGATCTGCGCCCTCACAGGAAAAGCCTTCCAATCGCCTGATCGTCGCCTGGAGCATCGTCTCTTTTCCCACCAGAGGCAAAAGCTGTTTGGGATACTCGTCCCGCGACAGAGGCCAGAGACGGCTGCCCGCCCCGCCGCAGAGGATTGTGGGAATCAATAATAACCGTTTGTCGTGTGTCATAGTGGCAATAGGTCCGACTTTAATTCCGTTGTTCCCTCACCCATTCCGTCACCAGTGAGATGAATAGATCAAAATCGCTCAAACGTTTTTTGAAGAGGCCGAAAACAATTTCGTTGTCTATTCTTTCGTAACGATGGACCAACATGTTCCGGAACGATGCCATATTTTGAAATGTCTTAAGATGCTCCCTCGGAATGATGCCATTTTCATGAAGTATCTGAAAAATATCCCTATATCCGTCCGGCTCGCGCCAATGATGAAAAGATATGAAATGATTACCGATATCGATAACTTTCTCAATGCACAACTGCAGGTAGCGTTCGACAAAGGCACGGGCACGTATATCTTTTTCATACTTAACCCATGTAATATCTTCCGCGTCCCGAAGGGCGCTGAGATACTCTCGAAGCTGTGATATTTTTCGTGAAACGAGTTCTATGTCTACCATAACCGTCCTAGGGCTTTAATCAGGTATTTCCCTGAAGAGATTTCTCGTATCCAGGTATTCGGCACGCGCCATCACTTCCTGGCGAACGCGTTCCTCAGGATCATTTTCACAAATCAGGCGGCCATATTTCAGGATTTGATGCTGAAGAAGAGGCGTTGCCTGCCCAAAAACGACCAGATCCACATCCCGTTTAAGAATACTGGAAAGTTCCACCTCCAGCCTGATGCGCTCACTGCTGGATATACGTTTCTTTGAAATAATCGCCAGATCAAGATCACTTCCTCGACGATCTTTACCGGT
>MVQR01000333.1 GCA_002067815.1 Syntrophus sp. PtaB.Bin001
GGGTACAAAAGCGCAGCATGACCGTTTGTGTCAAGCCTTACAATAAGGCCCTTATTATGCAGCCATTTAGTTATTTGCAGTACTATATCAAGTCTACAGGTTGGTTCACCAAAACCTGTGAAGACAACCTCGTTATATTTTGTAAGATCATGTTTTGCAAGCTCACCGAGAATGTCTTCTGCTGAAGGTTCCCTTGAAAGGCGAAGATTATAACCATAAACACCATTACAAAAATGACGAATGCAGAATATGCAATTTGCACTACACTTGTTTGTAATGTTGAGGTAGAGATTTCCGAATTCTTCATAACAGATAGTTTCCTTGCTTATCGGAACATTGCCTTCATTTTCACGCAATTTAAACCTCCATTGGTTTTGTAAATTTTCAATAGATTCCCATCGCACATCCGGCTGCCAACGTTCCTCCCAGCTCGCGACACTTTTCGAGAATGTCATCAGTGATTTTACCTCTGGCAATAACCGGATTGAAAACTTTTTTGAATTTATAACCCAAGGCGATACGCTCAATAGAATTAAGCGCCCCCGTTCCATCATTGCCTGCGCTGACAAATATCACAAAAGGTTTACGAAAAACCTTATTTTGTGCTCCTAGATAAGTACGATCAAAAAAATCCTTGAGCATGCCGGACATGTAGCCAAAGTTTTCAGGAGTACCCACTGCCAGTCCATCACATGACAAAAGATCTTCCAAGGTAGCTGATGCAGCTTGCTTTAGATCAACGTCAACATCTTCAACCGCACTGGCCCCTTCAAATACTGCTTTTGCCATTTTTTGGGTGTTACCCGTCTGTGAATGATAAATGATCAGAATTCTAGTCATTAAAATAAATATTGTCTTCTGTAAAATTGCAAGTTCATTCTTCTAAAATCATTCAACTTCTTTTTTGCCGACGTGATTCAAGACGACACATCCGATGTTGCCAGTCTTCTTTTTCTTTTTTCTCCATTTTTGGCACTGTATCCAAAATCTTTTTGACCAGTTGGAAAGCTGTTTCGGTGTCTTTTTCTCCATGTTCATGCCACTTTGCCAGTTCTTCTGCAGCGAAAAGATTTCGAGGATTTTCTCGCAAAAGTTCTTTCCAGAGCATAACCGCTTTTTCCCAGTTTCTTTGCCTTTTATACACTAAAGATAGGTCCTGGCGGGCTTTAACCGTCGATGGATTCGCCCCAAAGCGCGAAAGATTCTCCAAAAGTGAACAAGCTCGGGCTTGTTCACCTCGATCAAGATAAAGGCGTGCAACGGCAAAGAAATCGTCTGGAGAATAATGATGGGAATTACAATCGACATTGAAAATTTCCGCAAGATGAACGGTAAGAGCTGCCAATGCTGTAATGTCAAGCCGATTGTGATGAAATACGTCCAAAAGCAAATATGGATCATGTGATCGGAGCCAGTTGAAGTATCGCAATGGGACTTCGCATCCGGGGAGATCGCCGTCGCGATAAAACCCTAAAAGAGTTTCTTCGAGAGTCATGAGCCGGCTGTTGGTGATCCGATGTCCGAAGAGGCGGCGGGCTGGATGGAGAAGGTCCAGGTGTGGAAGGGAAATCAAAGGATTATTCAGGCGGTTAAGGATATAACGTGAAGACAAGAGATTGACGTCAAAAGCTTTGCCATTGAATGTGATTAGATAATGCTTTGTTGCAACGATATCCTGAAGTGCAGCGAGCACGGCTTGTTCTTCCGCGAAATTCCTTGCAAAGAGCTGGCTTACGACGAAGTTTCCATCAAATTCAAACCAACCAAGACCGATTAGAAAGGCAAGAGTACCTGTGCCGCCTGCCAGTCCGGTGGTTTCTGTATCAAGAAAAAGGACATCTCTGCAGTCAAGATTTTTGAGGCGCCTATCATTAGCCAGCAGTGCAACAGCATCCATATTCAGATCGGACAATTCGTTCAGTCGTCTGTTGCCATGAGTATCCGTACCATCGAGAATGGAGTGGATTCTAAAGAAAGACCCAAAACTGTTTTTTTCTTCAAATCCCGAAAGAATATCTTGAAGTTTGGTATTATCTTTTCGGGATCCTGTAATTTTGGAAGGATAAACTACAGCCGGCCGGCGATTCAAGATGCCTTCGATCCTTTGACGCAGACTGCGGAGTTGATCTTGCCGATCTATAACGGCCGGCTTTACATTTTTTATTTCTTCTCCGGTCAAGCGTTTCAACCGCTCTTTAAGGCTCATTAGAACGTTCTCGGTGTCGAGTGTATGACTTCCTATAATGAATAAATCAAATATTCAGATCAATGAAGCTGAAGTTCATCGCTGATGAGTTCAAGAATTGCCAATGATACTTTCTTTCCGTTCAATCCGATCTCCAGATCAGGACCTACGCAACTCGGACAACCATGGCTGCAAGGGCAAGCCCTTATCAGCTGGCGGGCGGCATTGAGCATACGATCATGTTCTTCGTAAAGCAGTTGTGAAAAGCCTATTCCGCCCGGATAGGCATCGAAGAGAAATAGGGTGGGATCAAATTCGTCAAGCCGAAGTTTGTTCGGCGTTTCATCAACGACCTTTTCAGGGACCGAGATAGCCTTGGTATTTTGTCCATTGGGACCGTGATGAACAAAAAATTCACCGCTCTTGTCGCCTATACAGCAGTCTATATCTCGAATATCGGCCATCAGTATCATTGCTGCCAAATGATGGAGGCAGTAGGCAAGTCCGGAGAGGCCATCAAGAATTTCGGATTGGGTGAATTGTAAATCTCTAAGAAAACGGCGCGGAATTGTAAACCAGTAACTGGTAGTGTGCATATCCTTTTCCGGCAGGTTGACATCACCGTATCCCAGGTTTTCCGCTGTATAGAATTTTATTTTCTTATAACCAACTACTTTACGCACCACCTGTACCTCTCCGTGCTCAACAATAGCGCGGCAGGAGAGTTTACGCTGGAATTCATCTATCACCCTAACATGGGTGTAAGTCATGGCATCGGTGTAGTAATCCACATCCACCTTGCGTACATATGCCTTCTTGCGTTCCAAATCAAGTTTGTCCACATGATACTGCTGTGATTCCACCATATAAATTGCATCGTCATGAACGGCTGTAAAAGCGCTGTCCCAATCGACCTCGGCAATAACGACCGGCTTTCCCTTATCCGTGGAATCGATAACCACGACGTTTTCAGGATTTATACAGCGCAGACTGATTTCATCAGC
>MVQR01000334.1 GCA_002067815.1 Syntrophus sp. PtaB.Bin001
CCGGCGAGCATGGAGGAGACCAGGGCGATGGGGAAACCAGTGGCCTTCGAGGCCAGTGCGGAGGATCGGGAGGTCCGGGGATTGATCTCGATAATGACGACGCGCCCCGTTTCCGGGTTGTGGGCAAACTGAATGTTCGTTCCGCCGATGACCTGGATGGCTTCGACGATGGCGTAGGAATACTTCTGGAGGCGTTCCTGGAGTTCGGGAGCGATGGTGAGCATGGGGGCCGTGCAGTAGGAATCTCCGGTGTGGACGCCCATGGCGTCGACGTTTTCAATGAAGCAGACGGTGATCATCTGATTTTTCTCGTCGCGAACGACTTCCAGTTCCAGTTCTTCCCAGCCGAGTACGGATTCTTCAATCAGGATCTGTCCAACGCGGCTTGCCGATATGCCGCGGCTGGCCACCGTCCGGAGTTCTTCCTGATTGTAGACCAGGCCGCCTCCCGTTCCGCCCATAGTGTATGCCGGACGAACCACTACGGGGTAACCGAGCTGTGCTGCGATTTTTTCCGCCTCTTCCACTGTATAGGCCGGCTCGCTCTTCGGCATGTCGATACCCAGGCGCGTCATGGTTTCCTTGAAGGCTATCCGGTCTTCGCCGCGCTCGATGGCGTCCACCTGGACGCCGATGACCTGAACACCGTATTTTTCCAGGATTCCCAGTTTCGCCAGTTCCGCCGTCAGGTTTAACCCGGTCTGGCCGCCGAGATTGGGGAGAATGGCGTCGGGTTTTTCGTTTTCGATGATTTCGATCATGGACTGGACATTCAGGGGCTCGATGTAGGTGACATCGGCCATGCCGGGATCGGTCATAATCGTTGCCGGGTTGGAATTGACGAGGACAATTTCGTAACCCAGCTTTCGCAAGGCCTTGCAAGCTTGGGTGCCGGAATAATCGAATTCGCAGGCCTGTCCGATGACGATGGGCCCGGAACCGATAATCATGATTTTTTTGATGTCGTTGCGCTTAGGCATTTAGGGGCAATCCTCCTGAAAAGATTTTTTGGACTTTATCGAGAAAAATACGATTTGTATCGGAATAGTGAACAAAAATGTGCCAGGCACGGGCGGACTATAGGGAAGTCAATCTATGTTGTCAAGCGATATAAAACTGTTGTTTCAATTCCATATCAAAGCGCTATCTTCGTTGGCTTCGTTATCGGCTCCTCGGCAGACGCCCGTGTATGCCTGCGTCGCCTCTGCCTTGCCGCCTTGTCATCCTGGAATTGAAGTTATATTTTGTTGGTTTTCATCCAGTCTTTGCCTCCCAGCATCCGGGCGATGATCATGCTGCAAACGTTGTCGCCGGTGGCGTTGACCATGGTGGCGGGCGGATCTACCAGGGTGCCGATCATGGAGATGATGGGGAAAGCCTCTAGGGGAAACCCGTATAGTGAGATAATCAACATCTCGCCGATGAAACCGCCGCCGGGAATTCCGCTCATTACGGTTCCGCTCATCAGGGCAATCCCTACCGCGGTGAGCAGCGTCCCCGCCCCTGAAAAATCCATGGAAAAGATGCCGAAGAGAAAGGCGATCTTCAATACAGCCGCCAGGCAGGACCCGTCCATGTGGATCGTCGCCCCAATGGGAATGGCAAGTTCGCTGATGTCTCTCGGGATGCCTGTTTTATTGGCCGCTTCCAGATTGGAGGGGATCGCGGCGACGCTGCTGCCCGTAGCGAGAGCCGTCAGGGCGGGGGGGATGATGTTTTTCCAGAAGGTCCGCACTCCCCGTTTCTTTCCGGCGATGTAGGCATAAACGGTAAAGCCCGCAAAAAAATAGAAAATCGTCAGGGGGTAGTAGAGGGTCATCGCCCGGAAATAGGAGCCCAGCAACTCCGGGCCGAAAACGCCCGTCAGATAGGCGAAGTAGGCTCCCAAGCCGACGGGGGCGTAGTACATGATGAAAGAGATCACCTTCATCATGACCTCGCTGGCCGAGTTTAAGAAATTGGCGAAGATGCGGCCTTTTTCTTTAAGCGAGGATGTCGCCAGACCGACCAGGATGGAGAAGATGATCAGGGCCAGCATGTTCTTTTTCGACAGGATATCGGGAAAATCTGGAGTCGTGAAGGCCTTGACTATCTGCTCCGATGTTTTCAGTTGCTGAACGTCTATGGCGGATGGCAGTTCGATTTTGATTCCTGATGCCGGCGGAAAGATCAAAACCCCGATTATCATGAGCACCGAGGCCGCTATACCGGTCATGATAAAAACGGCAATCATGGAGATCATTATTTTGCCCAGTCGTCGGCCGTTGGACATTCCGGCAACCGCCGAGGAAATTGAAAAGAACACGAGGGGGACGAGTGAGGTAAAAAGGAGATTCAGGAAAATATCTCCCAGGGGGTTGAGGAGGACGGCATCCTTTTTCAGCACAAGCCCCAGGCCGGAGCCGATCAGGATGGAAAAAATCAGCAGCAGGGTAAATCCGTATGATTTGAAAAAGGTAAAGGACTTGGTCTTCATGGGGGCTTTTCGGCTCCTCGATAAATGTGTCAGTCATCTGGAATTTGCCGCCTTGATATCATCTTTGGTCAGGAATTGGAATCAGGCAATCGGTACATGCCTGAAATTATCTGCTTTCCGGGGACAATCATTCCGCATCTTCGAGTTTGAAGCGGATCGGAACATCGCCCCAGCTGCGGATTCGGACATTATTTCTAACAGCCGGGTGAAATTTGCATTTTCGAACAGCCTTGAGGGCGGCCTGATCCAGGAGCGGATACCCGGAGGACCTTTTCAGGATAAGTTGACCTGCCGATCCGTTTTCCAGAATCTCGACGGAAATCAGGACACGTCCTTCCTCTCCCCGTTGGCGTGATGCATACGGATATTCAGGCGAAGGAGTATCCTGATAGCGGGATGACGCCAAAAGAGAAGATTTTCCTGATTCTCCCGCCCGATCAATCTGCCTTGACGCATGACCGGAGTCCGATAAGAATGTCGCCCCATTTCCCTGCTCTTTTCCGCTTTTTTCAGCGGATGATGCCTGCAGGGCCATTTTCTTCTCTACGGTTTGCCGATGCGCGGCGGCGGACTCTGTTTCTCTGCCAGGGGGCTCTTCCACGATTTTGACCGTATTTGGGGGAAGGGAATGCGCAGTCGATTCTTTCCGTGCCGGCCCGTCCGCACTTTTTGTT
>MVQR01000335.1 GCA_002067815.1 Syntrophus sp. PtaB.Bin001
GCTTCTTTCGGTGCTGCGGGCCTGGGCGATCCGCTATCGGAATGACTATCTTCTGGGGCAGACCTTCCTTAATCCCTATCCCGGCAAATTGATGGAGATCACTGATTCGGGAAAGGGAAGAGAGTTGTAATGTCCCGGTCTGCGAAAGCCGGGCCTTCGAACACCGGCTCGGAATATGCTGCCGGATCGGGCATATTCCGGGCATTGCCGCCGGGAATCTGGGCCTTGGGCTTTGTCTCATTACTCATGGACACCTCCTCGGAGTTGATTCACAGCCTCCTGCCGGTTTTCATGAGCACGGTCCTCGGGGCCTCGATGATGACCATCGGTATGGTCGAGGGAATCGCTGAAGCCACTGCGTCGATTACGAAAGTATTTTCGGGCACGATCAGCGACTATCTCGGGAAACGCAAGCTGCTTGCCGTGTTGGGTTATGGTCTGGCGGCATTTACCAAGCCGATCTTCCCCTTGGCGGGCGCCATGCACTTGGTCTTTGCCGCCCGGTTTATCGACCGGATCGGCAAGGGCATCCGGGGAGCGCCGCGCGACGCCCTGGTAGCGGACATTACGCCACGGCATCTGTGGGGAGAGGCGTATGGATTCCGCCAGTCGCTGGATTCCGTCGGCGCTTTTCTGGGGCCGATCCTTGCCGTGGCCTTCATGGCCTGGTTTGCCAACGACATTCGGACGGTATTCTGGGTGGCCGTCATTCCGGCATTTATCTCTGTGGTGGTGCTGATTCCGGGGGTTCACGAGCCACAGCATTTGGAAATATCCTCCGAGGCGCGAAGCCGTTTCACTCGCTCTGCCCTTAAACAACTGTCTTTTCAATATTGGCTGATCGTTCTGCTCAGTGCGGTATTCACCCTGGCCCGGTTCAGCGAAGCCTTTCTGATCCTCCGCGCCCAAGATGTCGGACTGGCCCTTGGTTTCGTCCCGATGGTACTGATCGTCATGAACATCGTCTACGCCGCTTCCGCCTACCCGGCAGGCCTGGCCGCGGACCGCTTCAGCCGCCGCACCCTGCTGATCCAGGGCCTGGCCATGCTGATTGTAGCCGATCTAATATTGGCCGCATCCGCTTCGCCACTGACAGCTTTTATCGGCGCAGGTTTCTGGGGACTGCACATGGGTCTCACCCAGGGGCTTTTTGCCAAACTTGTAGCCGATGTCGCCCCAGCCGCCCTTCGAGGCACGGCTTTCGGCATCTTCAATCTCGTTGGAGGCGGCGCAACCCTGCTGGCCAGTGTCATTGCGGGTGTGTTGTGGACCGCGTTCGGCGCACCGGCTACCTTCCTGACAGGGGCAGCCTTCTCTTTGCTTGCCGCAATCGGGCTCCTCGCCTATCGAAAGCGGCCTCAAGCCGCCGGTTCAAGAAAGAGTTGAGCATGGATGAACGGTTTGTCAGCGAAGCCATAATCCCCGTAATTTCCACTTGTGACACCTCGCGCATGGCCGTCGGCGAACCGGGGCTGCCGCGGGAGTTTATCTGGCGGGGACGGACTGTCGAGATCGCTTCTGTCCTTCGCACCTGGCGCGAAACCGGAAAATGCCGTCACGGCAGCCCCGAACAATATGTCCGCAAACACTGGTTCGAAGTAGTCACGACTTCCAAGGACATTCTGAAAATCTATGTCGAACGCCAACCCCGCCGCGGCAAGAAAGAGCCCCGCTGGTGGCTCTTCAGCATCCGGGAACGGGAGTAATGACATTGAAAACGGTGTAAATTTTTCAATAAGAAATCAAGAAAATCGTGATATACGAACTTATCTAAAAGATTACAATAATCCTGAAATGATTTAATATTTAAACAAAATAAAGGATAACATGAGGCTAGAGGCGATAGAGACCCTTGGGGCCGCTCCGGCGCAGCTTTTTGTTATATTGCCTTTGGTTCATTATTTGATATTGGAGGCATCTTGGAAAAAGACAATAATTTAAACTCATGCATGCATTGGGGACAAAATGAAATTCTTTCCGGATTTCCGATCGGGAGGGTTGCACAGACAATACGGAAGATCATAAGTCCATCATTTTCAAATCATGACGTAGAGTCTATTGCCGTGGTCTTGGTTTCTCACTTAATGATTGAGGAAAGAATTAACGATCTGATAATTAAGTGGCTAACAGGCCATATCCCTGAGATGGCCAGCAAGAATAGACAAGGAGTGCCAGTAAACGAGGTCGCACGAGACGAAATAGAAGATTACATCAACAAACTGGATTTCTCGAAAAAGCTCAAGCTAATCAAACCTTTGGGCACGCTATTGTGGGGTGACGACAGCGAAGCGATATTCAGAGATTTTTACAAAATTAACAATGCAAGGGTTGAGATAGCGCATCGTTTGGACCTAAAAAGTGTAAAATTCGATAACTTCTCTCTCGCTACCGAGGTTGGTCTCGAAAAGTTTCTTGATTTGGCGCAGCAAAGGCTTTTGAATGTGTCTGATCTGAAAGAGCTAATAGATGGATGAATATATAGACAGAAAGCAAGCTAATAACCGCATGAACCCAATCATGTCCCTTATCGGGCCACTCGAGTTTATGCAGGCATTCGGCTGAAACAATGGAGCTAGATTATGAATACTTAGTGGGTCTAACATCAGTTAAGAAGTGTTTTGCGATCCTGATCGGTTGCTTGTTGCTGGTTTTGATCTCTGGAGAGATGCAGGCACAAACAGAATGGGGATCGTCCGGAAGAATTCAACCGCGCATTGGAGGAAGAAATCCGGATGATTTCAGCGAAAGCAGTTAAGTAAGATGAATCCAATCGAATATACGAAAAAGTTGAGGCGCTTAGCTGTTGTTTCCTGGGTAGGATCGCTGGTCGTATTTCTTGGTCTTGCCTGGTTTGGCTTTTTTCCTTTTAATGAAATCCTCCCTCTTCTGGCCTTGCTTGTCGGGACGATACCGATTGCCGCGTTTATGCTGCTCAACAAGGCGACATGTGAGTCATGTGGCGGGCAGATGAAAATTTCATCAGGCTATCCGCGCATTGTTTATCGCTGCAAAAAGTGTAAGTCTGAGATTGATACGGGTATCTATTCTGATTTTTAGACAAGGTTCAAATGACCGTTCCGTGAGTTTTGCGTTGACTTGCCTGTATCGATTTAATAAAACCTTTCTAATTTCTCCT
>MVQR01000336.1 GCA_002067815.1 Syntrophus sp. PtaB.Bin001
CTGTTGGAGTTCTGTTCCCGGCCGAAGGCTTTCACCACCCGTGCTCCGGAAACATGCTCCTCGATATAGGCGTCCATTTCACCCAACTCGGCCTGCTGCCCGCTGAAGTAATGCCGGGTGCGTCTGGCAATGGCCCCGGTCAGGACTATTCCCGGTGGTATGACCAGCAGACTCAGAACGGTCAGGGATGGGCTGAGCGCCAGCATCATCACAAAGGCCCCCCCGAGCAGGATCACGCTGGAAAAGATCTGGGCAATGCCCTGTGACAGGGTATTGTTGATGTTTTCGATGTCGTTGGTCAACCGGCTCATCAGCTCACCGTGAGGATGACCGTCGAAAAAGCGCAGGGAAAGTGTCTGGAGCTTGGCAAACAGCTCGTTGCGCAATTCCTTAACCGTCTTCTGGGCAATGCCCACCAGTAAATGAATCTGCGCCCAGGTTACCAGTGCACCCCCCAGATAGACGGTCAGGAGCATCAACGAAACCGTGGCGAGACGCGTGAAGTCGACACCTTCCCGGCCGCCTGCCATGGCATCCACCGCCCTGCCGATCAGGTAGGGACCGATGAGGGAGAGGAGGGAACTTACGAGAATCATTGAAAAAACAATGATGAAGGACAGCTTCTGTCTTTTGAGATAGCCCCAGAGCCGCATCAAGGTGGCGCGGGAGGATTTTGCCTTTTCCGGCTCTTCCAGATAAAGGTAAGGGGAATGGCCGCTCCCGAATCTGGATCGCGGCGTTGGTCTGGTGGTTGATCGTTCTTCGCTCATTTCAAAAACTCGCCGGTTGGTTGGGATGCGAAGATCTCCCGGCATAAGGGACATTCCGCCATGAGTTGCCGGTGCGGTCCTACTCCAACCATCCGTCCTTCATCCAGCAGGATGATCCGGTCGGCATCCAGGACACTGGTCACCCGTTGGGCGATCATGAAGCAGGTGGTGTTGCGGAGACCACGCAGTTCCTTGCGGAGCCGTGCTTCCGTTGCCGAATCAAGAGCGCTGGCGGCATCATCCAATATGAGGATAGGCGGCTGCCGCAGTAAAGCCCGGGCTATAGCGAGACGTTGCTTCTGGCCGCCGGAAAGATTGACGCCCCGTTGGTCGAGCCGAGTGTCGTAGCCGTCCGGGAATTGGCAGATGAATTCATGGGCCTGGGCGATTCGTGCGGCTGCTTCGACCTCCTCGACAGTCGCGTCTGGTTTTCCCCAGCGGATATTTTCCATGATGGTTCCGGAAAAGAGGCGGGATTCCTGGAATACCATGCCTATTCCCTCCCGCAGGTCATCCAGTTTGTATGAGCGGACATCTATGCCGTCGATAAGAATCCGGCCGGAGTTGACGTCGTAAAACCGGGGAATCAGATTGACCAGGGTGGATTTTCCGGAGCCGGTTGCCCCGAGGATGGCGATCAGCTCGCCCGGGGCCGCACGGAAACTGATGTGCTGCAACGCCGGAAGGCCGCCGTTTCCGTCTTTGTAGCCAAAGGAAACGTCGTCGAATTCGACCTGCCCGAACCTGATTTTATGATTATCCGCGTGCGGCGGATCGGTGATATCTACCTTGGCCGCCAGCACTTCTGCGATCCGGTCCGCCGAGACCTTGGCCCGGGAAAGCATCATGGTCATGAAGGCCAGCATCAAAAGGGCAAAGAGGATCTGCGTCATATAGGTGATGAAGGCCATTACCTGTCCAACCTGCATGTTTCCCGAAGAAACCCGGATGCCGCCGAACCAGATGACGGCCACTATACTCAGGTTTAGCAGGGTGAACATGGTGGGCATCGTCATGCCGACCCTCCGCCCGGCCCGTACGGTCACGGCTGCAAGCTCGTTGTTGGCCGCTCCGAAACGGCCGATCTCGTAATCGGAACGGACGAAAGCCTTAATGATCCGTATACCTGCCAGGTTCTCTCGGAAGACTGCATTGACGTGGTCCAGGTGCTTCTGTACCTGGGAGAAGAGGGGGAAACTTTTGCGGATGATCAGATAAAGAGCCAGGGTCAGCATGGGAATCGTAATCCCCAGAATCGATGCCAGGCCGGGATTGATGGTGATTGCCATGAAAATTCCGCCCAGGCAGAGCAAAGGAGCGCGGATCATTGCCCGCAACAGCATTAGGACGATATTCTGGACCTGGGACACATCATTGGTCAGGCGGGTGATCAAAGAAGCGGTGGAAAAGGCATCGAGGTTTTCAAAGGAGAAGGATTGCGTTTTTGCAAATAGCGCCGCCCGGATGTCGGCGCCGAATCTTTGCGAGGCGAGGCCGGCAAAGAAAGTACAGCCCATGCCGCCTACGACTCCTAACAGACCGACGGCGATCATGAGCGCGCCGATCTGCAGGATGTAACCCGTGTTGCCGTCGGCGATGCCCCGGTCCACAATCCGGGCCATCAGGGCCGGCGACAGGACATCGCAGGAAACCTCCAGCAGCATGAGCAGAGGCGCCAGAATCGCGGTTTTCCAATAAGGTTTGAGATAGGGAAATAAGCGTTTCACCTGGAAAACTCCTTGCTCCGGGTCATGACCAGGACATCGGGTCTGTTATCGGTTTACTCGAAATGCGATTCGGCATGTCGGGCTTGATACGAGCTCAGTATGAATATCATCTTTGCCCCGGAACTGGAATTATCCCGTTTTGCATTTCCTGAAAGGGATGCATCAAGGGAAATAGCTCCCTGAAAGCGAGAATTGCTGCAGAAATATGTCGTCAATAGCATAACCGAATGAAGGCGATCAAGTAGAAATGGAGGAGAAAAGGAGCGGATATCCGGTTTGAACGTTTGATGGAATGTCGGACAAAAGGCATATCCGGCGCAATTGTGACGATTATTCATGCACAAGGTTTCACACCGTGTGAGATCGGGGCCGTGATGGTGATGAATAAGGACGGCGATGATAGAGAACGCAGATGGAACAAATTTGTATTTTATTTGATTATTTGGCCGAAAGAAGAACGAAATTTCTCTCCCGCCGAAGCGTTGTAAATCGTTATTGAGCAATAAATTCAATGGATTGTGCATTGTTTGGGTTTTGGTATTCGAATTGCTAAATCCATTTTAACGGCCGGTCGGTGCATGTTGTCGTGGAATTAAGCTGAGAATCGTGAACTGAGGAGTTTATCGTTGACTAA
>MVQR01000337.1 GCA_002067815.1 Syntrophus sp. PtaB.Bin001
AAATATCATGGAGCATAGGCAGTCCACGGCAATGCTCATTCAGGACGCGGAGCGGATGGAATCGCTTCTGACGATCAACTCGATGACCGATTCACCCCTTGAGGAGATCATTCCTTTCGCCGTGGAACAGAGCGTAAGCATTACGAACAGCAAAATCGGCTACCTTGCCCTGCTCAACGAAGAAGAAACTAAGCTGACCATGCGATACTGGTCCAAGTCGGTGCTTGATGCCTGCCGGATGGTCGATAAGCCCGTCGTTTACACGATTGAAAACGCCGGGCTCTGGGCTGAAGCGGTAAGGCGGAGGAAGCCGGTAATCACCAATGATTACGCCGCCCCAAGCCCTTACAAAAAAGGTTTCCCGGAAGGACATGTCCCGGTCGTCCGGCATATGAACATCCCGATTTTCGAAGGGGACCGAATTGTAGCCGTGGCCGGCGTCGGCAACAAGTCAACGAATTATGACATAAGCGATCTCCGGCAACTAAAGCTCCTGATGGACGGCTTGTGGCGAATCGTCACCCGGAAGCAGACGGAAGAGGCCCTGCGGGAGAGTGAAGCCAAAATGAAGGCCATTACCGATTCCGCCCAGGACGCCATCCTGATGATCGACCAGCAGGGAAAGATAACCTACTGGAATCCCGCCGCGGAGAGGATTTTCGGTTACTCGCGAGACGAGGCTCTTGGCCGCGACCTTCACCAATGCATCGCTCCTGAACGCTATCATGAGGGGTGCCGCGCCGCTTTCCCGGAATTTCAAAGTACGGGCCGGGGAGCAATCGTGGGGAGAACGCTGGAATTGCAGGCATGCAGAAAAGACGGGCAGGAAATTACCGTTTCTCTGGCGCTGTCCTCCGTTCAGGTCAAGGGCGCGTGGCATGCCGTAGGCATTATGAGCGATGTCACCGATCAGAAAAAAGCGGAGGAGAAGCTCCGCAGTACGATGGAGGAATTGGAAGCGGCCAACAACAACCTTTCCGTAGCCATCAGCAGGGCGAACGAAATGGCCTTTGAAGCCCAGACCGCCAATATTGCCAAAAGCCAGTTTCTGGCCAACATGAGCCACGAGATCCGCACCCCCATGAACGGCGTCATCGGCATGACCGGGTTGCTGATGGATACGGATCTCTCCGATGAACAGCGCCTTTATTGCGAAACCATCCAGTCAAGCGGCGATGCACTTTTGAGCGTAATCAACGACATCCTCGACTTTTCCAAAATTGAGGCGGGGAAGATCGAACTCGAGGAATTGGACTTCGACATCCGCAACACCGTGGAAGATACCGCGGAACTCCTTGCCATACGTGCTCACGAGAAGCAGCTTGAGTTTACCTGTCGCATCGATCCCTGCGTGCATACCTACCTGCGGGGCGATCCCGGGCGTCTGCGCCAGGTTCTGGTCAATCTCGGGGGCAATGCCATTAAGTTCACCTCTCACGGAGAAGTTGCCTTCGATGTGCGTCCGGCGGAGGAAGTCGACAACGGAGTCAAAATATATTTTGAAGTGAGGGATACGGGTATCGGCATTCCGCGGAACAAGATAAATCTACTGTTCAATGCTTTCCAGCAGGTGGATGCCTCAACTACACGACGATTCGGCGGAACGGGATTGGGACTGGCCATTTCAAAGCGGCTGGTTGAACTGATGGGCGGTGAAATCGGTGTGGAAAGCGTCGAGGGGCAGGGATCGACTTTCTGGTTCACCGCCGTCTTTGGCAACTCGGAATCGGACAGAATCGACGAAACTCCCCTGCGGGCCGATATCCGCGGCGTTCGCATTCTCGCTGTGGATGACAATGCGACAAATCGTCTCATCCTCTCCGAACAGCTGGGTTCCTGGGGCATGCGCCATACCGAGGTCAGCGATTCTGTAGAAGCGCTGGATAAACTCCATGCCGCATTCAATGCCGGCGATCCCTTCCGAATCGTCGTGACGGATATGCAGATGCCCGGCCTGGACGGCGAGTCCCTGGGTAAGGCGATCAAGGCTGATCCGGCATTGTACGACACCATCCTGATCATGATGACCTCCCGGGGCAAGCGGGGCGACGCCAAAAGGCTGCATTCCCTGGGATTTTCCGCCTATCTGACAAAACCGGTAAAACAATCCCAATTACACGATTGTCTTGCAACGGTTCTCGGCAGGTGCGCCAAGCCGGAAAAAACACCTTTTTCCGCCCTGGTGACCAGGCACACTCTGAATGAGGAACGGCGGCGGATGGCGAGAATTCTGCTGGTTGAAGACAATTTGACCAACCAGCAGGTGACACTGCGCATCCTGGAAAAACTCGGTTTTCGGGCCGATGTCGCGAACAATGGACGGGAGGCTCTCGAAGCATTGGAAAAAACACCTTATGATTTGACCTTTATGGATGTTCAGATGCCTGTTATGGACGGGTTCGCAGCGACGCGGGCGATACGGGCCGGGCAGGCGAGGGGGCAAATTCCCAAGATGCCGATCATTGCCATGACCGCCCATGCCATGAAGGGAGACCGTGAGCGTTGCATCGAAGCGGGAATGGACGATTACATCGCCAAACCCTTCCTCCCCAAAACCCTGGCGGAGATCCTCGATAAATGGTTGAGTCACTCCCCGGAATCGCTCTCTGCGAGGCCTGCTTCTTCTGAAGTAAGTGAAGTAAAGGGAACTTCGGCGGGGCCGCCTGTTTTTGATCGGGAAACCCTGAAAAATCGGCTGATGGGAGACGAGGAATTAGTTAAAGAAATCTGTGCGGGCTTTTTGGAGGATATTCCCGGCCAGATGCAAAGCCTAAGAGAATACATCGAGCGATGTGACGCATCTTCGGCCGGAAGACAGGCACATACGATCAAGGGGGCGGCTGCTAATGTGGGAGCAATGGCCCTGAATGCCGTGGCCTTGAATATGGAGAAAGCCGCCAAGGCCGGCCGTTGGGATGAAACCGCCGTGCTTATGCCGGAGATGGAGCGTCAGTTTGATATCATGAAAAAACACGTGGAGGAAGAACTGTCATGAAAATTCTCGTTGCTGAAGACGATCTCACATCGCGCCGCATCCTTACCGCTGTTTTGAAAAAATGGGGTTATGATCCCGTAGCTACAAAAGACGGCCTGGCTGCCTGGAATGTCCTGCAGCAACCGGACGCTCCG
>MVQR01000338.1 GCA_002067815.1 Syntrophus sp. PtaB.Bin001
CTCAATCTGAACCAATTAAAAATATTCCACGTTGCAGCGGGCTTACAGAGCTTTACGCGGACAGCAGAAGTTCTTTTTCTGACTCAACCGGGCATAAGCAAGCACATCAAGGATTTAGAAGATTATTATGGGGTTAGACTATTTGATCGGCTGGGGAAAAAGGTAGTTCTTACCAAGCCTGGAGAGATACTGTATGCAAAGACAAAGATTATCTTTGATTTGATTGACCAATTAAAGATAGAAATCGATGAACTCCAAGGATTGAACTGGGGTTCTCTAAGCATCGGAGCCAGCATCACTATCGGAATTTATATTCTTCCTCAGATATTGGGTAATTTCAAGTCTCTCTATCCTCATATCGATATCAGCCTCGATATTGTACTGAACCGGCAAGTCATAGACAAAATACTTGATAATTCAATTGACATTGGTTTTTTGGGAGCGCCTGTTGATGATACCAGGATCCATACAGGTGTCTTCTTGAAAGACGACCTGGTGCTCATCGTCCCGGCCGGACATGAATGGGCCGAGCGAGACGAAATCGAGCCCCTTGAGTTAATGACCCAACCATTTATCATTTCTCGCAAAGGCTCGGGGACAAGGCATATTATTGAAGAAAGACTTGGACAAGCGGGAGTCGTCTTGAAAAAGGGCATGGAGTTTGGTCATACGGAGGCGGTGAAAAAAGCTGTGGAGTCCGGTTTGGGCGTCTCCATCTTGTCAAAGACGGTGATAAAAAGGGAAGAACAAGTGGGAGTAATCAAGGCCTTGCATCTGGTTGGTGTTGATTTGCAGCGAAATTTCTATTTTGCCTACCGTAATGACAAATACATGACAAACACAGCAAGAACTTTTTTGCATTTTGCTGCTAATGATTATGTCGAGTAGACAAGATAATTTTTATAATTTCCGGCGTGACATTTTACAGTTGATTCTTGGTGAGTCCGGACCGGAAAGACTGGATTGGAGCTGCTTTCCAGATTCATGTGAGGATAAATCATGGAGACTCCGTATATATTTTCTCAATTAAATCGTAAAAAACATGGAGATGAAGAATGGGCCTTTATGCGATTTGACCGATGCCGGAAATGTTTAATGATCCGTGCTTAACACCTTTCAGAGCTTTCAGAGTGTTGGAAAGCCTGCTGATGGAGGAGGGATTTCCCTGGACTGCGACGATCTCAAGGCAGTTGTGATGATCCAGGTGAATGTGTTGCGTTGATTTGATTACATCATGAAAATCGTGCTGAACGTCGATGATCTTATTCAAAAGATCCCGCTGATGATGATCGTAGATATAAGTAATCGCTCCGGCAACTTCCTGATCTTCCGTCCATTCCTTTTTCAATAATTCCTCGCGTATCAGGTCGCGAATGGCTTCGGAGCGGTTGGTGTAATTCCGTTCCCGGATCAGGCGATCAAACTGTTTAAGTAAAGCATTTTCCAAAGAAACGCCGAATCTTACAATGTCAGCCATCTTTTGCTCCCATATTCATTGAATGGTTGTTTTTATAGCATTTCGTATTATTATTCGTCAATCTTGTAAAATTGACCGACACTTGATTGTCAGAAGAGAGAATTACTGGTATTGGATGTTCTTGGATACTTCGGAAAAGACATCTATGGAGTTGATCATGAAGATACTTTATTACGACTGTTTCTCCGGAATAAGCGGCGACATGAATTTAGGCGCCTTGTTGGATCTTGGTGTCGATCAATCCTATTTACTGAGAGAAATAAAAAAGCTGAAGCTTGAAGACTATGAAATTGGAATAGCCAGGGAAAATCGTAAGGGCATTTATGGGACAAGTTTTAAAGTTATGTTGCCTCCTGCTGCTTATACTCATCAGCATCGAAATTATAGCGATATTGTCCGTCTCATTGCTGAGAGTGATATTTCTGAAAGAGTAAAGAAAACCAGCCTCAATATCTTTCTAAAGATCGCGGAGGCGGAAGCCCTGGTCCACGGATGTGACGTCGAAGAGGTTCATTTTCACGAAGTGGGTGCTGTCGATTCCATAGTCGATATTGTCGGCGCCGCAGTATGTCTTGATTTCCTGAAGGTGGATCGAGTGCTTTCTTCTCCAGTGGAATTGGGTGGGGGGATGG
The DNA here is from genome assembly GCA_002067815.1 of Syntrophus sp. PtaB.Bin001. Lineage (GTDB taxonomy): Bacteria > Desulfobacterota > Syntrophia > Syntrophales > Syntrophaceae > Syntrophus. Next base: position 2,110 of record MVQR01000338.1, read on the forward strand.
TCCGCTGCGCCCACGGTATCCTGCCTGTTCCCGCTCCGGCAACGGCTGAGATACTCAAGGGGATTCCCGTGAAATCAGGAGCCGTTCCTTTCGAAACCACAACTCCGACGGGAGCGGCGATTCTGGCAGCCACGGTAGCTCAATTTACCGAGAGAGTCCATTTTACCACGAGAAAAATCGGATACGGTATCGGGCGGAGAGACATGGACATCCCGAATATATTGAGGATCTTTATGGGAGACATCGTGGATGAGGAGCATGATGAAGATGTAACGGAACAAGACGCCTGGCTGCTTGAATGCAACATCGATGATATGAATCCTGAGCTTTATGACGCAGTCATGGATGCCCTGTATGAAAAGGGCGCGCTGGATGTCTATCTTACACCGATAATGATGAAGAAGTCACGTCCCGCTGTCACACTGAGCATCATCTGCGATCAGGATAAAAAGAAAGACATGGAAGAAATTCTGTGGCTGGAGACGACCACATTCGGCTTGAGATCACATCAAGTATCCAAAGCCATGCTGAGAAGGGAATTTTCGAAAGTGGAAACGAAATACGGTCCTGTTTCGATTAAGCACGCCTATTTTAAGGGCCGGAGAATTAAATCCAAACCGGAATATGAGGATTGTAAGAAACTTGCTGGGTTGAACGGGGTCAGCATTAAGGAAATCATGGATCTTCTGCCATAGTGGATTTATGATAAATCGATTTGAGTAAGAAAAAATCTCTTTTGAATCCCAAAGATACTTAAAAATGGTAGACAAATGAATTCCGACATTTTCCGCGATATTCTTGAAAAAGTGAAAGATGGTAAAGTTGACGTTAATGAAGGTCTTAAACTTTTAAAGGATAGTTTATATATAGACGTTGGCTGTGCCAAAATAGACGTGCACCGGGAATCGCGTGTCGGTTATCCGGAAGTAATCTTCTGTTCAGGCAAAACTGCTGAACAAGTAAAAACGATTATAAGAGCAATGATGGAAAGGGATGCTAATGTTCTGGCGACGAGGG
>MVQR01000339.1 GCA_002067815.1 Syntrophus sp. PtaB.Bin001
TGCCTGTCTTCTCCCGTCACGGGATGACGGTAAACGAGAGAACGCAGGAACAGATGCGGATCTTCATCCTGACAGGTGGCATAGAAAAGGGCTTCAATCGGTTTGAGACGACGGGCCTGCCGAGGAAACAGGATTTCGAAAAGCCCGAGAAACTGGTGAATCCGTCTCTGCTGCATAATGACGTGAATCAGGGCGTGCTGCCAGAAAGCCAGCCTCAGGGCAAAATCGGTCATCAGGAATTTACCGAAGTATAGAAGATTCAGCAGCTTCAGAAATTCGCCTTCCTCGTTTTCCCGATTTTTGTAAATTCCGGTCAGAAGAAGATTCCGGAATGCGGCGTTTCCGTTCCTGTTGAGGAAATGGAGATCCAGTGCCGTTTCGAGACGACGATGTCGCGTCGTGGCTCGTGCTGCCTGATTCGAAGGGACATCTGTATCGCCGCCGAAATAATAGATAAGAGGATGAAATGTCGCATCGACTGCGACGTGGGTGATTGCGCCCGCTATAAACGGCAGATAGCCGTCGGGCAGAGCGCCGGGACTCTTTGCCAGCGGTCTGAAGGGATTGAAGGGGCTGGAGGCCCTGTGACCGTGCAGCCTTTGCACCGCCGCGGCAAGATTGGAGCGGTGCTGCCCGATCAGGGAATAATAAGGCGTATCGAAGACAATCGCTCCCAGGTAGTAAAGGGCCTTGTTTTCACTGATTTCTCTTTTAATAAGACCATCAGGCATTGCTTGGGAGATGTGTTCCGCCAGAATCCAGTGTGCAGCTTCCTTGGGCATCTTTATCTATCCTCCATCTCGCCTAGATATCATCTTTCTTCTGAAATTGGAATCCGGGATAGGAGATATCCGCCGACAAGGAAAAGAACGATGAGACTCAGCATCCCGTATCGGGATTGGCCGGTCATCCGGCTTGCCAGCGCCATCAGCAGGGGGCCGAGTATTGTCGCGAACTTTCCGAAAATGTTATAGAAACCGAAGAATTCAGCCGATTTGTCCTTGGGGATGAGGCGGCCGAAGAAGGAACGGCTCAGCGCCTGAAGGCCGCCCTGAGAACTGGCGATTAGAACCGCCAGCGTCCAGTAAGCAAGAGTTTTCAGCTGTACGGTGGGCAGCTCTGGCAGGTAAAAGGCCAGCAGCACAATGATCAGATAAACTCCGAGGCCTGCATAGAGCATGGGTTTTGTCCCCACCCGGTCGGCAAGCTTCCCGTAAAGCAAGGCGAAGGGGAAGGCGAGAATCTGAACGGCCAAAATGATCGTCAACAACTGGGGAGTCGTCATGCCGATGTCCACTCCGTAAGCGGTCGCCATGCGGATGATTGTGTCCACACCGTCGATATAGAAAAAATAGGCCAGCAGAAAAAGGAAGGCCTGTCTGTATCGGCGGATTTCCCGGAAGGTGGCGGCCAGGCGCAGAAGGCTGCCGCGCAGAGGCTGCGCTGATGCGGGGATGAAATGCCGCTGATGGACATTCCGGATCATGGGCAGGGAGAAGAGAAGCCACCAGAAGGCCGTGATAACAAAAACGGTGCGGGTGGCCTGCAAAGGGGAATCCAAGCCGGCGAGCGAGGGCCTTTGGATAAGGATCATGCCCAGGATAAAGGGGATGGAACTGCCGATGTAGCCCCAGGCGAAACCGTTCGCCGAAATCCAGTCCATCTTCCGGTTGGAGGTTACATCGACGATGAAGGAATCGTAGAAGACGTTTGCGCCCGCGTAGCCGATATAGGCGGTGATGTAAAGCAAGAGGCACAACATCTGGTCCCCTTCGCCGGGGACGGTCAAAAGCAGGGTGAAGATCACGCCGAGAAACATAAATCCGGCAAAGAAACGCTTTTTCCAGCCCTGATAATCGGCCAGTGTTCCCAACAGCGGTGCGATTATCGCAAGCATGAAAGATGCAAAGGAATTAGCCAGTCCCCAGTTTGCCGTGGAGACGGCATTTTCCACACCCTTGGCAGCCACGTTTTTGAAAAAAATCGGCATTACGGCCGTGGCGATTGTCAGGATGAAGGCCGAGTTGGCTACATCATAGAGAATCCAGCTTTTTTCCTCGCGAGTCATCGGGTTCTCCTATCATGTTTGCTTGGCAAGCGGAACTTTTTTCTGACGTTTTTCTTGATTTACGCAGGCTTATCGTCTAAGTTCTGCGCCGCTCGGGTCCGGGGACCACGAAGAAGAATTTATGTCTTCTCCAGATTCATCCACCCTGTAAAGGAGGTATATTTTCTTAATGGTTGAAACGATTTCGTTGCTTTTCCTCTCCAATCTGTTCATGACCTTCGCCTGGTACGGCCATCTGAAATACATGAACGGAAAACCCTTGATTCTGGTCATTGTCCTGAGCTGGGGCATCGCTTTTTTCGAATATATTCTGCAGGTTCCCGCCAATCGGATCGGTTTCCGCCACTATGACCTCGGGCAGTTGAAGGTCATTCAGGAAGTAATCACCATGACCGTTTTTGCCGGATTCGCCTTTTTCATCATGAAACAGCCGTTGAAGTGGGATTATCTCTGGGCCGCCTTCTGCCTTGTCGGAGCCGTTTATTTCATGTTCCGCGGCGGGCTGCCCCACGCCTGAGAGGCAAGGCGGAGTTTAAATTTATCTTTTTTTGAAAATGCCAAAGAAGGAAAAAGGGCTTGACTTGAGTCGGGGAATTTTTTTAAAGTACGCCCCGTTGGAGAAAGGAAAGAAGCCGTGGGTCAGATTTTTTACATCGGTAAAAAGGTATTGCTCTGGTGGTGGACCAACATTTTTGGTCTGCCGGCGCGACTTTCCTGTAATTAACTGAGTAATAACAGATAAAACATTTTAAGGCCGTAGGCAGATCAGCTGCCACGGTCTTTTTTTTGTGCGGAAAAAGGGGCGTGGATTTCCACAGCCCCTTTTTTGATGGTGGGCGGTAAGAGCCGCCTTTAAAAAAAGATGCAAATCAAACAGGAGGAAAAATTATGATAACGGCGCTTGTGCTTTTCAAAGCGGAAAAAGGGAAGATCCCGGGGCTGGCCAATCAGCTTGGGGCGATCGAAGAGGTGGTAGAGGTCCTTTCGATCACCGGGGAGTACGACCTCATGGCGAAAATCCAGGTTCAGGAATACGAAAGCCT
>MVQR01000340.1 GCA_002067815.1 Syntrophus sp. PtaB.Bin001
TCAGCCTATCGGCGGCGACTTCGGGATGTCGCCCGCCCTGATCAAGTTCTACCTTGAACAGGATGTCTGGGAAACAGACGTGGCTAAATTCGGGATCGACATCTGGATGACCACATCGGCCATTGTCGGCGGCTTCCGAATCTGCCAGGCGAAACTCGGCGCCAAGGTTCATGGGCAAAAGGACCCTTCTGCAGACCTGGGCCCCATGTTCCGCCAGGTCGTAGGGACCTCCTTCCAGTTGATGGAGCGTTATGAGGACTATTGGCTGAGAGTCCGCAGATCGAGGGATGTTCCCTCCCTGGGCGAGTTTGTGGGGCAGGAGGCGGCGGCTTTCGATGTCAACCAGGAGAACCTCATCGAGTACTTCAAGGTGGGATTGAACAATTTCGGGACGGTTTGGCAGAATATTATCGATGAACAGGATTTCGAGATCATTCGAAAACTGGGGCAGGCTGATCGGGGAGATCGGTTTTTCATGCCCATCGAAACATGGGTGCGCATCGTTTATCGTTATGCGGGTGCCTTCCGGGCCACTCCCCGGCAGCGCTTCAAGGTTCTGGACACGATGGTGCCGCTCTATTACGGGCGCGTCGCCTCGCTGGTCAATGAGGTGCGGGACAAAAACCCGGCCCAGGCGGAGGCTCACTTCGAGGCGCAGGCCGAGGTCTTCGAACGTCTGAAGGATTATATGGTCAAAATCTGGAAAGGGAAAGGAGGGCGATGAGATGGCGGATTTCTACCAGCACGGCATGATTGCCACATTGCAGAGGTTAAGGGAGCGGCCCCTAGGAGAAATCGATGAGGAACTTGCGGAGATCACTCAAAAACGCCATGCGGTTCTTATCCTTCCCGCCCTCTTCTCCGAGTTTGAGACGCCTTCCATGCCGGTGATCATCGAGGAGCTGAAGCAGGTTCGCTATCTCTCAAAAATCGTCCTGTCTCTGGACGGGGCCGATGAGCGACAATTCCAGCGGGCGCAGCAACTTATGTCCGCCATTCCCACTGAGGTCAATGTAATCTGGCATGACGGACCGCGGATGCAGGCGCTTTATCAGGAACTGATCGACAACGATTTCGACATCCAAAGGAAGGGAAAAGGGCGATCCGTCTGGATGACCCTGGGCTATGTGTTGGCTGATGAAGATGTTCATGCCATCGCCCTTCATGACTCGGACATCCTTAATTATAAAAAGGATTTTCTGGCTCGCCTTCTTTATCCCGTGGTGCATCCGGCCGTCGATTTCGAGTTCAGCAAGGGGTACTATGCGCGGGTGGGAGACCGGCTATACGGCCGGGCCACCCGTCTTTTTTACATCCCCCTGATCAGGACGTTGAAGAGGATTCTTACCTACAACCGATTTCTGGAGTATCTCGGCAACTTTCGTTACCCCCTTTCGGGTGAATTTGCTCTGATAAGTTCATTGGCGCGAAGTGTACGGATCTCACCGACCTGGGGGCTGGAAGTATCCCTCCTCAGTGAAGTCTATCAGAGGGCTTCATTCAATCGCATCTGCCAGGTGGAAATTACCGAATCCTATGAACACAAGCACCAGCCTCTGGACAAGACGCAGCCGGACACCGGTCTGATCCGCATGGCCACGGATATCGCAGCAGCCCTGTTCCGGATCCTGAGTCAGGACGGCATCCTCATGAGCCAGTCTTTTTTTCGGACTCTCTATACTGCTTATATCGAGGAATCACGGATCGCCATTGAGAAATATCATGCCCTGGCCATGATCAACGGACTGATCCACGACAGGCATGCGGAGATCGAAGCGGCGGAAGCATTTGTGCAATCGCTGCAGAGGGCAACGGAAGAATACACCCGCAATCCTGTGGGAATTCCAATGCTTCCCGCCTGGGTCCGGGTCAAAGCGGCCATCCATGATTTTTCCGACCGCCTGACGGAGGCCGTCAGACTGGACAACCTCTAAGGGAAGAACCGGGATCGGGGCAATGTGAATTGATAGGATATAGTTTGCGAAAAATTTTCATTTTCCGGTACAGGATTTGTTTGGATGTACCGTATAGTTTTGTTCAATTTGGGACATTAGTGTTTTCTGATGAGATTAAACGATGAGGTGACCAACATGATTGAAGAAAAAGAAATCCTGACCGATTGCACGCTTTGCTATCACAGCTGCGGATGCCGGGTAACAGTTAAAGATGGAAAAGCTGTGAAGATTGCGGGGCTGGATTCCCATCCCCTGAACCATGGAAAACTGTGCCCCAAAGGGGCCCACGCACTTGCGGCCATTTATAACCCCGATCGATTGCGGCACCCACTGAAGCGGATCGGCGGCAGTTTCAAGGAAGTCTCATGGGACCAGGCTCTGGACGAGATCGCAGACAAACTCCTGGACCTCAAGAAACGATTCGGTCCCGAGGTCCTCGGCGTGTTCAGCGGCTCCATCGGTGTGGAAAACTTCGAGATGGGCGGTCTGGTGCAGCGATTCAAGTCCGCCTTCGGTTCGCCCAATTTCTTTTCAGTTGAGAGCGTTTGCTACAGGATGCGCATCCGGGTAAGGCAAATGACCTTCGGAAGATATCCGGTCGAAGAGATGGACTCCAAGCTCTATATTCTCTGGGGACACAACCCTGAGCAATCCGACTTTCCCCTCAAACTCGCCCTCAAAAAAAATCTGAATAAAGGAGCCAGGCTGGTCGTTATCGATCCCAAACGCATTCCTCTCGCCGATAGAGCGGATATGTACCTGCAAATCCGGCCGGGTACCGATGGCGCCCTGGCCCTTGCCATGATGCATGTGATCATCAAGGAAAAACTCTATGATCGGGATTTCATCGAGCAGCATACCTTCGGCTTTGATCGGCTCGTCCCCCATGTGCAGAAGTACACCCCCGAGTGGGCGGAGGAAGTGACCTGGGTGCCGGCTGAAGACATCCGCAGATTAGCCAGACTATTTGCGGGAACACGGGGGGCAAGCATCTTTCAGGGGACCTGCACGCAGGATCAGACGGCCAACGGCGTTCAAAACAGCCGCGCTTTCTCTGTCCTTCAGGCAATCACCGGCAACATCAATGTGCCCGGTGGATGGGTGACAAGTCCCCCACCGCGTCTGAGAGATGTGGGGCTTGGCGTGG
>MVQR01000341.1 GCA_002067815.1 Syntrophus sp. PtaB.Bin001
GGGTATCACGCATGTCAGGGTGGCCGTCAAACCCCGTGTCGCGATTCTTTCTACGGGGGACGAGGTCATTCCTCCGGAACAGACTCCTGGTCCCGGTCAAATACGGGATATCAATACTTACACTATCTCCGGTCTCGTGGAACAGGCCGGTGGAATTCCTCTGCTTCAGGGAATAATAAAGGATAATTACGAGTCGTTTCTTTCCGCCGCGCGTTCGGCGTTGGATGCAGCTGATTTATTGGTGATTTCCGCTGGATCATCCGTTTCCACGCGGGATCTTACGGCAAAGGTTGTGAACAACCTTGGAAAACCAGGCGTAATGATCCATGGGCTTGCTGTAAAGCCCGGGAAACCGACGGTTTTGGGAGTATGTGACGGCAAACCGGTCATAGGGCTGCCGGGCAATCCTGTCAGTGCGATGGTTCTGGCCTCCCTATTCGTGGCGCCGATAATCCGGATGATGCAGGGTGTGACGGATCCGCCGCCCAGACGGCTGGTAAGCGCCAGACTGGGCCACAACATTGCCTCGGTGACTGGCCGCGAAGACTATGTGCAAGTCAGGTTGGTGAAACGGGAGGATCAGTTCTGGGCGGAGCCGGTCTTCGGGAAATCAAACCTGATTTACACTTTGGTAAAAGCTGATGGGATGGTGCGCGTACCGTTGGATTCAAACGGTCTGCACAAGGGCGAATTGGTTGAAGTGGAGTTGTTCTGAAAAGGTAATTCGTTAATGGGAGATGTTGAATGAGCAGCAGAAACAGAAAATTTTATCTTGAAGATATTCCGCTGGATGAAGCATGGCGTAGATTTATCGCTGCAATGGAAAGTTCCGGAATGTGGGGTGAGTTCCCCGGTGAGGAATTGCCCCTGGAAGAAGCGTTGGGCCGTGTAACGGCAACGCCGGTTTGGGCCGCCCTCTCTTCTCCCGGGTATCATGCCAGTGCCATGGACGGTTACGCCGTCCGTTCGGATGAAACTCTAGGTGCCACCGAAACATCTCCGAAGCGGCTCAAAATCGGTTCCTACGGGCAAGCTCGATATGTAGATACCGGCGATCCCATTCCTTCCTGGGCCGATGCCGTCATCATGATCGAAAATACCCAGTACATCGAAGAGAACGGCTGTGAATTCATTGAGATCCAAGCCAGCGTTGCGCCATGGACGGCGATCAGGCCGATGGGCGAGGACATGGTTGCCACTGAACTGGTCCTGCCGGCTAGTCATCTGCTCAATCCGGTGGACCTGGGTGCGATTGCGGGATGCGGACATGCCACCGTCAATGTTCGTCGCAGGCCTCGTATTGCGATTGTCCCTACGGGTACCGAGCTGGTGACAGCCGAAAAGGCTGCACTGTCAGGTGTAAAGTCCGGGGATATCATCGAATACAACTCGCTGGTGCTGTCCGCCCAGGTGCGGCAATGGGGGGGCGTTCCGACGCGGTACCCAATCGTTGCCGATGATTATGAACGCATCAAGAAAACGGTGCTTGAAGCTGCGGCCACTCATGACCTCGTTCTTGTCAATGCCGGATCATCGGCGGGGAGCGAGGATTTTACCGCGAACATTGTAGAGAAACTAGGCACCCTGCTGGTTCACGGTGTGGCGATCCGTCCGGGGCATCCGGTAATTCTCGGTACTGTGACCGACCGTAAAATACCGATCATCGGCTTACCCGGTTATCCTGTTTCCTGCGCACTGACAGGGGAAATCTTCGTCGAACCGCTTATATCCCATTGGCTGGGGTTGCCGAAAATGGAAAAACCAAAGATAAAAGCGATTATGAGTCGAAAACTTCTCTCGCCCATTGGCGAAGATGAATGGGTGCGGGTGACTGTCGGACAGGTAGGGGAAAGGACCGTAGCCGCGCCGTTGTCTCGTGGAGCGGGGGTCATTACCTCGCTTGTCCGTGCTGACGGGATTGTCCGCATTCCTAGATTTTCGGAAGGTGTCGATGCCGGACATGAGGTCATAGTGGAGTTGTATCGCGATCCGTCCGAAATCGAGCGTACCATAGTGCACATCGGCAGCCATGATCTCTGTCTCGATCTGTTGTCTCAGTATCTGGCGGGTGCCGGTCGCCGTTTCACGAGTGCAAACGCCGGCAGTCTCGGCGGTCTGACGGCACTGCGGCGTGGCGATGCGCATCTTGCTGGTTCTCATCTTCTTGATCCGGCAACGGGTGAATATAATATATCATATGTTAAGCAATACCTTGCCGGCGTATCAGTGGTGCTGGTTACTTTCATGCATCGCGAGCAGGGCCTGATTGTAGCATCCGGCAATCCCAAGGGAATCAAGGGGCTTGAAGACTTGGCACGAGACGATGTGCGCTACAGCAATCGTCAGCGTGGAGCAGGTACAAGGATTCTGCTTGACTATCATTTAAATAATCTGGGGATTGCACCTGAAAAGGTAAAGGGATATCAGCGTGAAGAGTATACTCACTTAGCCGTTGCCGTTGCGGTACAATCAGGAGCGGCGGACTGCGGTCTCGGCATTGCTGCTGCCGCCCATGCACTTGACCTCAATTTCATCCCCTTTGAAAAGGAGCGCTATGACCTGGTAATTCCCCGCAGGCACTATGAAAGCGATCTGCTGGCGCCACTGCTTGATTTGATTCGCGGACCGAATCTGCGAAAGGTTGTCGGCGGACTTCCAGGCTATGACACGACGCACATGGGAGAAGTCGTGATTGAATTATAAGGAAGTGATTTTTCCGTTCTGAATAGCTTGGCAGCGAATTTCAATAGAAGAGGGACCGACTCGAAAGTCGGCCCCTCTTCCTGTTTTGATTACCTGATTCCAGTACTGATTAGTGGTCGTGGCCGTGCGGGGATGATTTTTCTTCTCCGTAGACCACCAGCGTTCCGTGTTCTTCCATCTCCTTGAGCCACTTGGGATGCTGCTTCTTCAGCCAGGCACGGCTGACCCAGCCTGTCAGCATGGCGGGCAGCGATCCCGGAGAGCCCACCGTTCCCAGGTAGAGGTGGATGAAGAAGAAGGCGAAGATCGCTACGAAGCCCGCGGCGTGGACAAGATACATCAGCCTGACGAGCATGGCCGGGATGTTAAGGGGGAAGAGCATGATCAGCCCGGAGAAG
>MVQR01000342.1 GCA_002067815.1 Syntrophus sp. PtaB.Bin001
AAGAACTTCTGCTGTCCGCGTAAAGCTCTGTAAGCCCGCTGCAACGTGGAATATTTTTAATTGGTTCAGATTGAGAAGCATAATATATTTTTATGGATGAGATAAAATCAATTCATTTGAATGATACTTAAAAAGGTGCTTTTTCTCAATAAAAAAAATAGGAGAAAAAACGATGCAAAAAGATGATTTGGAAAAACAGGCTTTTGATTATCACTATAATGGTTTTTGCTGCAGCGAAGCTATTTCAAAAACGATTATTGATCATTTCGCCGAAAACCCGGCGGGATTTCCGGTAAATGTCGCATCCGGATTTTGTGGCGGTGTAGGCAGAACCCATCAGGATATCTGCGGAGCCTTCACAGGCGGTGTAATTGCTGTCGGCTATCTTTTCGGCAGAACAGAACAGGGAAAGGATTTAAACACCGCCTCCACGATTGTATCCGAATTTCGCAGGCAATTCATCGAGGCCTTTGGTTCAACCAACTGTGCCCTCATATTGGAAAGGCTGGGGGAACAGGAAAAATTCATAAAGTGCAAACAGTTAACTGGAAAAGCAACGGGGATGCTGTCTGATATTCTGGTACAGGCGAAAAGCAAACAATGTTCATAAAAGGCAGCAGGGTCAAATACCGATATGCGATTTAGGTACGATCTCAATATGATTATCATGAAAATCGGAAAGAGCATCAGACAGCATCTGGAATTGTACTCACTTGCGGCAGTTGCAGTCGGCCTTTCCGCCGGCAAGATATCTCAAGGGACATTGTTGAAGTATCTTATTCCCTTTGCACTATTCATGATGCTGTACCCCGCATTTCTCGAAACGGATATCGGTGTGATCATAAAAAATTCATTTGTGGGGAAGAAACTCTTGATCACGGCACTCTTTGTCAATTTCGCAATCTCGCCTCTTTTGATGTACGGGCTTATGCAATTGTTTTCCGCCGGCTTGATTCCGGATGTGATGCTTGGTCTTTTGATTTTCAGCCTCATACCGGGCGGCGGTATGGGACCAGCGTATACGGGCATGATAAGCGGAAATGTGAGTTTATCCATCGCTATTACTGCAGTAGGACTAGCCATGAGCATAATATTCATGCCGCTCTGGTCTGTACTTCTGCTCGGGAAGGCCGTACATGTACCGGCTGCGGTTATCGTCAAGTACCTTTTTATGATTATTATTATGCCGGCTGCATTGGCGGCAATTTCCCGGCGATGGATCACGCAAACCCATGGTAGCGTGGTATTTGAAAGAATCAAAGGGCAATTTCAGAACGTGACGGGAATCGGTCTTCTGCTTCTTATCTTTATCATCTTTGATCTGAACGGCAGGTTTGTCATGGAGAATTATTCACTAATTGCAAATATTCTCTTTCCCGCGGTTTGTTTTTCCATGATGCTGCTTGCTATTGCATCAATCATTGCCGCGATATGTCGATCGGATTATGGCGATTCGGTTGCCTTTATCATCAGTGTGACATTAAAGAACACCGCTGTTTCCATGGCCCTGGCAACGACAGTGTTTCAGGACATGACGGCATTGACTATCGCTATAACGGGCCCTTTGGTGCAGTTTCCCGTCATGCTCAGCTATTTGAAGTTCCGGGTTGCACCACCGGTGTGAAATTTCTAGAGGAGTATACCTTATGGAAGCAATTGAGATTTCGAACAAGAAAGTAGAATTCAGTAGTGACGGATATTTAGTTACATCTGAACTTTGGAATGAAGATATAGCTATCCTTATAGCAAAAGAACTCGGAATCCAGGAATTCAATGAAAAGCACTGGGCCATAATTTATTATGTCAGGGAGTACTGGATGAAAAACGGTACTGCTCCTCTCATCAGACATGTTTGTCAGCATACGGGTATTCGATTGGGTATGATCTACGAGTTATTTCCCATGGGGCCTGCCAAAGGGGCCTGCAGGATTGCCGGTTTACCGAGACCTGACGGCTGTGTGTAACCTCATTCAAAAATAATTACACAGTATCATCAATCGAAACTATGAGATATGTGCTTTGTCTCCGGATATTTATATGAGCGAATATTTGAGTGTGCTTGAACATGAAATTCACATAGCCGCCTTATTTTTCATGTGTTCAGCCTATGTTGTAAGAATATTGTGGTTGTTCAAGTTCAAATTTGGCTTAGAACGAAGTATTCCTGCAAAATATCATTCCCGTGCCGTCGCCGCCTCTCTGCTCACGGTGGCAAAGCCCTGGACAATAGAAAAGAACAGAAAGACCCCTATGTTCTATATCCAGTTCGCCATATTCCATCTCGGCGCCGCTGCCGCTATCGGTATGACTTTCATTCTTCCCTATTGGCCGGAGATTCTGAAGATTCATTTTGTTGAAAGGGTATTGCAGATAATTCTGGCGGCGGCATTTATTATCGGCCTAGCCAGACTCTATCGGCGCATCTTCGATCCTGTGTTGAGATTAATCAGCACACCTGACGATTATTTTGCGTTGGTCATGATGATTGCCTTCTATGCTGTAGGCTTGTCGGTTGTTTCCAATCGCTATGGTGCAAGTGACGGAATTCTTGTCACTTTTTTCCTTATGACAGCTTTCTTTCACCTTTACGTGCCTTTTTCTAAAATCATTCATTACCTGTACTATCCTTTCACCCGCTATTACCTGGGAGAAACAATGGTACACAGAGGCATAGGAAACAATGCACAACGGGACAAAAGCATTGCAGAGTAACATTACATGACTGGCGCAAACTCTCCAAAAACAGTCGGTAAGTCACACTGTCCGGCGTCAGGGAAAGCCGAAAAGCTGCGCGATTTGATTCGGGAAAGAGTCAATCGGCAGACGGCGTTTTCTCTGGTAAGTTGTGTCCACTGCGGCGCCTGCGCACAGGCGTGTCATTACGCACTGGCAAGGCCTCACGACCCCTGTATGACTCCCGCGTATAAAGCAGATCAAATCCGGCGCATATTCAATAGACAGGTAGATTGGATAGGGCGAATTTTTCCCCGATCGGCCAGGGCGGAAACCCCGGCGGATGACGGGGATCTGAATAATCTCAAGGACATCGTATTCGGCACATGCAGCGTATGTCGGCGATGCA
>MVQR01000343.1 GCA_002067815.1 Syntrophus sp. PtaB.Bin001
CCCCTCTCTCCTGGCATTATGAAAGTGATCTTATGACCCGCCAGGGAGAAAGGCGCACCCTTTCCTGGGATACAACCCTGCTGCATGATTCAACGGGAAAGGTCATAGGAGTAGCCAGTCTGGGACGGAATTTGGCAGAGCGTGGGATTACGGAGGCACAGTTACGGCAATCCCAAAGAATGGAAGCCATGGGAACACTGTCCGGTGGCATAGCACACGATTTCAACAATATCCTGTGGGCCATCCTGGGTTATACCGACATGGCACTTCAGGTAATTCCCGAGGGTCAGCCTGCCAGACGTTATCTGGAAAATGTTTATCAGGCCGGACAACGAGCCCAGGATCTGGTAAAGCAGATATTGGCTTTCAGCCGGAGAAGCGAACAGTCACCTCGCCCCCTTCACTTGATTCCTTTGATCAAGGAAGTCTTAAAGTTGCTGCGGGCTGCCTTTCCCGCCACAGTGGAAATCGTCCAGGATTTCCGCACGAATTCCGATCTCGTCCTGGCGGATGTTGCTCAGATTCACCAGATGCTCGTGAATCTCTGCAACAATGCCGCCGATGCCATGCGCGAAAAAGGCGGCATCCTCACGATTGCTTTACGGCACCCCGACTCACAAACACTGGAGATTCTTCATAGGAAGGGTTTGAAACCGGGCCCCTGCCTTGAAATTATCGTCCGGGATACGGGAGAAGGCATGTCTGAAGAGCTGATGCCACGAATATTTGACCCGCTGTTCTCCTCACGGCAATCTGGAGAAAGAACCGGGCTGGGATTATCGGTAGTTCATGGTATCGTCAGAAGCTGCGGAGGAACGGTTTCCGTTGAGAGTCGAGAAGGAGAAGGATCGGCTTTCCATGTTTATCTCCCGATGCACCAGGAATCAGAGCAGGGGAAGAACGATGTTCCGCTTCCGGGAGCTTCCGGTGGATCGGAACGAATTCTCTTCATCGATGACGAGCCGGTACTGGCGGAATTGGGAGGAACGATTTTAAGCCGATTCGGTTATCACGTCAGCATTCAGACTAGCAGCATAGATGCCTTTCAGTTGATCACAGAGCACCCGGAATCCTTTGATCTGGTCGTTACCGATTTGACCATGCCAAATATGACAGGTATCGAACTGGCGAAACAGCTGAAAAAAATTCGAGAAAATCTCCCTGTTGTGGTTTGTACCGGATTCAACGATTCGATAACTCAGGAAGAGGCGAAGGCCTTGGGAATCAGTAAGGTCCTTGAGAAACCTGTTGTTCCTGCTCAATTGTCCCAAACGGTGCGTCAGGTGCTTGATAACGCAAAAAACGGACATGCCCCGTCAAAGTTTGAATAATCCGGGATGGAGAATAGAGAAAAAGATTTCGTTAATCAGAATAAATAGCTCTATGTGTAAAAATCCGTAGGAACCCGTTTCTATCCGTCTTTTGATTTTTAACTAAATTCCCCTTTAATTTTCTTATAAATCCCCGGCAACGCTCAAATCCTGTCACTGACAACAGCCTCTTTTGCCCTAATAATTCCTAACTAATGAAAATGGCATGTTTATTGATTTGTCGAAGGAAAAACAAGGACCTTATTTTCCCTTTGGACTTAGTTTTTATTAAAGAAAAAATTAGGAGGTATGGCGTGAAAAACATGAAGTTGAGTACAAAATTGATTGGCGGGTTTATGGCAATTGCAGTAATTGCACTGATCATCGGGGTAATCGGCATGACGCAGATAAAGAAGATCGAAAGTGCCGATACAGCCTTGTACAAGGAAAATACAGTTGGACTGGACCTGATCGGAAAGATCAATGCCGGTTTCCTTAACATGAGGACCACTGTGGTTTACACTACGGTTACCAAATTTGTTCTTGAAAAAGACCCCAGTGCCATCCCCCCTAAAGTTAAAGAGATAATGAGCAATATCAAAGATTTGATGGGTCAATATGAAAAGACCATCACCGACGACGAAAGCCGAAAGATTTATGAAAGAGTCGGGAAGAATCTCGACGTGTACATGGGATGCTTTGATAAGCTATACGCCCTGGCTGCTGCCGGCAAGAAAGAAGAATCTGTAGCCGAGGCCCAGGGTCTGGGCTTGACTACGGCCAAACAAATCACTACAGACCTGGAAGAACTTGGCAAAAAGGCATCAACCCAGGCCAAATTAAGGGCGGAAAATAATGCCCAGACCGCCAATCGCGCGGTATTGATTACCATAGTCATAACGCTCCTCGGCATTGCATTGGCCACCGGACTGGGTTTCTTCCTTGCCCTTTCCATCACCCGGCCGATCAATCAGGTAGTTGCCGGACTTTCCGACGGTGCTGAACAGGTGTCCGCTGCTGCATCTCAGGTAGCCTCTTCCAGCCAGGCCCTGGCGGAAGGATCATCGGAACAGGCCGCTTCCCTGGAAGAAACTTCATCTTCCCTGGAAGAAATGTCTTCCATGACCAAGCAGAATGCCGATAACGCCAATCAGGCTAGAGCCCTGATGGACGAAGTGGGCAAGTATCAGGCCCACACCAATGAGGAACTGGGCCACCTGGTGGAAGCCATCGGAGAAGTGGTAAAATCCAGTGAAGAAACGAACAAAATCATCAAGACAATTGATGAGATTGCTTTCCAGACTAATCTGCTGGCTTTGAATGCCGCGGTGGAAGCGGCCCGTGCAGGCGAGGCGGGAGCCGGATTTGCCGTTGTAGCCGAAGAGGTTAGAAACCTGGCTATGAGATCCGCCGATGCCGCAAAAAATACCAGCACCCTGATCGAAAACACCATCAAGGCAATTCAGCGAGGGAATGAATCAACCCAGCAGACTCAGGAAGCCTTCCAGGAACAAATGGCCGGAGCTCGTAAGATCAAGGAACTGATCAACGAAATTGCCGCTGCGTCATCCGAACAGGCTCATGGCATTTCTCAGGTCAATATCGCCGTCGCGGAGATGGATAAGGTCACCCAGCAAACTGCAGCCAATGCCGAGGAATCCGCCAGTGCGGCAGAGGAAATGAACGCCCAGGCGGAACAGATGAAGATGTTTGTCGGCGACTTGGTCCAGATCGTGGGAGGTTCCTCTGACGCGGCGGGG
>MVQR01000344.1 GCA_002067815.1 Syntrophus sp. PtaB.Bin001
AGAACAAAGAGAACAATCCCGAAAGGTTGTATGATTTCTTTGAAAAGATAACGATGGATGATTTTCAAGGCAACCCGCTTCACTGATGAAAATTCTCACTAACTTACCATGAATGATCAAAATACTGTCAATTAAAAAATTAAGATGACTAAAAATAAATGGATCCTCATTGACTGTAGGAAACCATGATGCTACAAGGAATAGTTTTTTTTCAAGAAATATAAGTATCCTGCAAAGGGAGGAAACTAAGATGATTGACTTACACACCCATTCAATTCATAGTGATGGTGATTTGATTCCTTCGGAACTTGTTCGACGAGCAATGATTGTAGGATATCGCGCCATGGCACTAACTGACCACTGCGACCATTCAAACATGGATTTGATTCTTCCCGGGATTGTAAAGGTTTGCAAGAAACTTACAGAGTCATATAATCTGCCGATCCTTCCCGGGATTGAACTGACCCATGTTCCTCCTGAGTATATCCATGAACTTGTGCAGGAGGCACGAGGAAAGGGAGCTATGATTATCATTGTTCATGGTGAAACCATTGCTGAGCCTGTCATGGAAGGAACTAATCTGGCAGCTCTTCAAGCTCCGATAGATATTCTTGCTCATCCTGGATTAATCGGAGCGGAAGAGGCTACAATGGCTTCCCGTAATGGTATTTGCCTTGAAATAACGACTAGAAAAGGTCATTCTCTAACAAATGGTCATATAGCAACTATGGCAAGAAAATATAATTTCCCTCTTGTATTGAATACGGACTCACATGGATCTGGTGATCTGACCCATAAAGAAATGGCTGTTAAAATAGCTAGGGGAGCAGGTATGACAGAAGAAGAGATAGTTGCCATGTTCAAGAATTCAGAAAATTTGATTAAAAAGAATATTAAAGGGACGTAAAAAGTTGAGTCATTGCCTTGAGGCAATATCGATTAATAATTATCCCTATCGGACAACAAGCATTTTGATCAATTAATATCGCCTTCCTACAAAACAAATTTCCATATTTTTACTTGATTAAAAAAATCAATATATAGTATTATGTAGCATAATTAAGCGCAATATATTGATGTGCTGCTTGGTACGCAAAGCTCGGCACTGATAATGAAGAGGTATTTATATGTATACTGAGATTAGAAAAAGGGACGGACGGCTGGTTAAATTCGATGCTGATAAGATTACAAATGCCATTGCCAAGGCGGGTGCAGCAACAAGTGAATTTGATTATAATGCGGCTCGAAAATTGACGATTAAGGTTTTGAGCCTTGCGGAAAAATTGTTTGACAACCGCGTTTTGTCTGTTGAAGAAATTCAGGATATAGTAGAAGAAGTTCTTCTTTCCTCCTCCTATCGGCGTACAGCCAAAGCTTATATTATTTACCGCGATCAACATGCAAGATTAAGAGAAATCGCAAATAAAATGGAAGTGGATCTAGTTGATCAATATTTGAAGAAAAAGGATTGGAAAATAAATGAAAACAGTAACATGGATTATTCACTACAAGGATTGAACAACTATATTTCTTCTGAAGTAAGCAAGATATACTGGCTTAATGAAGTATACTCTCCGGAAGTCAGAAAAGCTCATAACGAAGGTGATTTTCACATTCATGATCTGAGTCTTCTTTCAGTTTACTGCGTTGGTTGGGACCTTATGGACCTTTTAATGACCGGCTTCAAGGGTGTGTCCGGTAAGGTTGAAAGTAAACCTGCAAAACATTTGAGAAGCGCATTAGGCCAGGTCGTCAACTTCTTCTATACACTTCAGGGAGAAGCTGCCGGTGCTCAGGCATTTTCAAATTTTGATACGCTGCTTGCCCCCTTTATCCGTTATGACGGATTAACGTTCGAGGAAGTAAAACAAGCGCTGCAGGAGTTTATATTTAACATAAATGTACCAACAAGAGTTGGTTTTCAGACGCCTTTTACTAATGTTACCTTGGATGTTACCGTTCCCCGGTATTATGCAGGTCAGAATGTAATTATTGGCGGGCAGGTTATGAAGGAAACATATTCGGAATTTCAAGAGGAAATGAATCAATTCAACAAGGCATTTCTACAGGTTATGGCGGCGGGGGATGCCAAAGGGCGTGTTTTTACCTTTCCGATTCCTACGTATAACATTACCAAAGAATTTAACTGGGACGATCCCAATCTTAAAGATCTTTGGGAAATGACCGCAAAATACGGCGTCCCGTATTTTTCAAATTTCATCAACTCAGACATGAACCCTGAAGATGCACGAAGCATGTGTTGTCGGTTGCGAATCGATAATCGGCAATTGCAGGTCCGTGGAGGTGGTCTATTTGGCTCCAATCCACTGACCGGATCGGTTGGTGTTATTACCATAAATATGCCGCGTATAGGTTATCTTTCAAAAACCCCAAAAGAATTCATGGAGCGCCTAGATCATCTTATGATTCTTGCCAGTGAAAGTCTGGAAACAAAAAGGAAAGTCCTGGAAAATTTTACGGATCGTAATCTTTATCCATACACAAAATATTATTTGAGAAACGTAAAGGAACGTTTTGGCGAATATTGGAAAAATCACTTTTCTACAATAGGACTCGTGGGGATGAATGAAGCATGTCTAAATCTTTTTGGGAAAAATATTGCGTCTGAGGAAGGACAGAAATTTACAAAATATGTTCTTGAATTCATGAGAGACAGGCTTGTAGAATTTCAAAGAGAGACTGGAAATAATTATAATCTTGAATCTACGCCAGCGGAAGGTACTTCTTACAGACTGGCACAGATTGACAAGAAAAAATATCCGGATATTCAAATGGCGTCTAACGATCAGGTGGAGAAAGAGGGGATTGAGCCATTTTATACTAATTCTACTCAGCTGCCTGTCAATTACACCAGCGATGTTTTTGAAGCTCTTGAGCTTCAGGATGAAATACAAACAAAGTATACCGGAGGTACAGTTTTCCACACCTATGCAGGAGAAAGGATAGAGGATCCGACTGCAGTAAAAAAATTGGTTCACAAAATATGTTCAAATTATCATTTGCCGTATTTGACCTTTACCCCTACATTCAGTGTATGT